>JBDKGS010000113.1:0-12324 GCA_039798065.1 Fibrobacterota bacterium
CTTCCCGCCAGATCGTCGACCCCACCACTAACATCTTCATCGAAGAACTCATCGCGGAGACCTTGGACCGCGCGTAGAACCGCATCCTTGCGATGCCGGACTCCAAGGTCGCCAACTTTGTTCGACGTTTTACGACATGCACTTCGCTGTGCCGCATTTCGGCTGTCGGGAAAGCATGCCTCCGTTCCGCAAACTGCCCGATGCGGGCAGTGACGCTCCACTCCGGCATGCGCCCCTCCGCCGAGTCCGACATGCGCAAACCCGACAATTCCTGTCATCGATCGTGTTGCGGGCACACCATGCGCGAGGGCCGAAGGCCCAATGCGCGAACCGGCAGCCACGCACCACCCAGCGGGCACAGCCCGCTGGGCGAGCAACGGCACCCGACAAATTCTGACTCGCGGCGCGAGCCGCCAAAATCCGTCACGGGGATCCCGAAGGGGGCCGCGTTCATGGAGGGCGACCCAACTGTCCATCGGCCTAAGCAGGCCGATGGGTGCAAATACCAGCGGGTCGCCCGTAAGCAGCGGCCCCCTTGGGTCCGGGAATCCAAAGGGCCCGGACTGGCCCTTTGGCGCCGACTGCTACGGCAATCACGAAACCGGCAGGGCACCTTCAGGTGCCAGGGGGTCCACAGGGGCAGCGGCGATAGCGGCCCCTGTGAATCAAAAGCCCAGACGCCAGTCTGAGAAAGACAAAAAACGTCTGTAGACAGAAACCGTTTAACTCGTCCTTCGACAGGCTCAGGACGAACGGTGTTAGCGACAGCATCGACAGCGCCAGCCACCCCCAGAGCCCCGAAGGGCAACCCGCTATTACACAATACATACAATACATACCTGAATACTATGTATATTGTATAGAGACACAGGGGGAGTGATGATGATTTGCCCGATTGCTGGTTACAAGATCGATGAAAAGGTTGCGCGGGTTGTGGCAGGATTTGTCGTCTTGGCGACCGTTTTTGGCGTGCTGGCCGCGTCTGGAGTGGCGCGATGGACTTTCCTGTTCCTTGCCTACGACTTCGGGGTGCGCGCGTTCTCGCGTCCTCGTTGGAGTCTGTTGGGTCGACTGTCGGCCCAGATCCTGAAGGCGCTGCGGGTCGCCCCCCGTGGGGTCGATGCAGGGCCCAAGCGTTTCGCGGCGCGGATTGGGCTGCTGTTCTCGGTGGCCTTGCTTGTGTTGACGCAATTTGACCAGGGCGTGGCCACGCAAGTTGTGGCGGCCATCCTGGTGGTTTGCGCTGCTTTGGAAGCGCTGTTGGGCTTCTGCTTGGGATGCCAGATGTGGACTCTCTGGTACTCCTTGCGCGACCGGGTGGTCGGGCAGTGGGCCCGCGGATTCGGGCTGTAAGCCGTCAAAATCTGTCTTTGGATCGTGAGTTGGTCGGAGGTGGTGGGCTTTGGTGCGCGACCAGGCATTGCAGGGTGAATCCCTGGGCGCCCACTCCAGTGCCGTTCCTCATCGACATCCCTGGCGCTTTACCGCCGAGGCAAGTAAGGGGAGATGTGCGCGGAAGAGTTTTTTTATGAACATCATCAAATGGAATGGTTTTTTGATGAATGGAAGTGATTTTTGATGGAAAGACTCATGAAAACAGGTGTTTGAATGGCTCAAGAGCAGCAACCCGGCAGACTTGCCGGTTACGACTTCTTGCTTGAATACTACCAGATTGCCGACCAGCCGCACTGGCATCACTCCTTGGTTGCTGGCTCCAGGGTCGTGCAGATCGAGGGATCTGTTGTGCGCGAGTCGTTCCCCGCCTCCTTTTGGCCGGGCGAGTCGCCTTGGGATCACCTCGAATTTGCCTTGAAGTACGATGGGATCCATCTAGGAATCCTGGACAAGATTTTCCAAGTCGCGCCACGCGAAGCCTTGATCGCTTTTATTCAAGCGAAGCCAACAGGGGTATTTGGAAGATCGGTTTGGTTTCTCTACGAGTTTTTGAGGCAAGAAACTCTTCCAATTCCAGATGCCCCCAAATGCAATTATGTACCCATACTCGATCCCGAAAAGTATTACGCTCTGGAAACCGGAACGCGTCTGCTCAGGTATCGAATCGTTGATAACTTGCTCGGGCCTCGTGAATTTTGCCCAATTGTTCGGCGTACAACGAAACTTCTTGCCATGGAGCAAGCAAATTATCCAAAACAATGTGACGAAATATTCAAAGGATATTCTCCTGATTTGCTGAAGCGTGCGTTAGGGTACTTGTTTCAAAAAGAAACCAAGTCCTCGTTTGAAATCGAGAAAGAAACTCCCGACTCCAATCGCACAGAACGGTTCGTTTCTCAGTTGCACTTGGCCGAGCACGACGATTTCTGTACCAAGACCCGGCTTATTGAACTTCAGAATCGAATCGTAGACAGTCGCTTTGCGGATCGTGACTATCGGCATTCGCAGAATTATGTGGGACAGTCGATACAGTTCCAAAATGAGCTGATCCATTTTGTCTGCCCTAAGCCCGAGGACATCCATGCGCTCATGGCTGGTCTTGTCGTGTCGAATCTTCGGATGGGGATGGGCGGTGTTCACCCCGTTGTCCATGCTGGAGTGTTGGCTTATGGGTTTGTGTTCCTGCATCCTTTTGAGGACGGCAATGGGCGCATCCATCGCTTTCTGATTCATAACGTGCTGGCGCGACGAGGGTATACTCCTAAAGAAATGGTGTTCCCTGTTTCGGCTACAATGCTCAAACATTCACGCGATTACGATGCTTCTTTGGAAGAATATTCAAATTCGATTTTGCCGCACATTCAATATTCGCTAGATGCAGAAGGCAAGATGACGGTCCACAACGATACGGTTGATTTGTATTGCTTTATGGATCTAACCACTCAAGTGGAAGCGCTATCCAGCTTTATCGAGATGACGATCCACGAAGAACTGACCAGCGAGCTTGAGTTTCTACGTCATTATGATAGAACTCGATTGCTGTTGCGAGATATTGTTGATCTGCCAGACCGTAAGATGGATCTGTTTATGAATCTATGCGTACAGTTTAAAGGGCGGATTTCTGCAGCCAAGCGACTCTCTCAATTTCAGATGCTTACAGATGCAGAAATAGAGGCAATGGAAAAGGCTGTACAACTTGGGTTTGAGATGGATGGGGCAGAGAGCCCCGATGATCTCGAATAAGCTCTCGAAAATTCGTAACGGAACTGCAGCCGACCGATTCCACGCCATGTTCCGTTCGAACTTCGCCAAGGTCCGCCTGTCGGACCTCCACCCCATTCTTCCCCTCCTCCGATTACACCTCGTATTTTACCCCCACACCTTCATCCACAGGACCGCACAACCCATGGAACGCAGACCATTAGGACGCACCGGCGAGACCGTAAGCGCGATCGCGCTCGGCACCATGACCTGGGGCGAGCAGAACACCGAGGCCGAGGCGCACGAACAGTTGTCGTACGCCCTCGAGCGCGGGGTGGATTTCATCGACACGGCCGAGATGTACCCGGTGCCCCCGAGGGCCGAAACGCAGGGCCGCACCGAGGCGTACATCGGGACCTGGTTGGCGAAGACGGGGAACCGCGACAAGGTCTTCCTGGCCACAAAGGCGGCGGGACCGCCTTCCGACCCCAAGCGGCCCAGCCACATCCGCGAAGGGAAGGTCCGGTTCGATCGACGGAATCTGACGCAGGCCCTGGACGACAGTTTGCGGCGGCTGCGCACCGACCACGTGGACCTGTACCAGCTGCACTGGCCCGACCGGCGGGTGGCGATCTTCGGGGCCACCAAGTACCCGTGGATGGACGATCCCGATTCGGTGCCCATCCGCGAGACGTTGGACGTGCTGGCCGACCTCGTGCGCGCGGGCAAGATCCGTCACATTGGCGTGTCCAACGAGACGCCTTGGGGCGTGGGGCAGTTTTTGAAGGAATCGGAGGCGCACGGCCTGCCGCGCATCCAGAGCATCCAGAACGCCTACAGCCTGCTGAACCGCACCTTCGAGATCGGCCTGGCCGAATACGCCCACCGCGAGCAAGTGGGGCTTTTGGCCTACTCGCCGCTGGCCTTTGGTATGCTGACGGGCAAGTACGAAGGCGGACAAAAACCGGCAGGCGCGAGGCTGACGTTGTTCGAGCGCTTCAACCGCTACGGGAGCGAGGCGGTGGCGGCGGCCACGGCGGAGTACGTGAAGTTGGCCCGCGACCACGGGGTGGACCCGGCCCAGGTGGCCATCCAGTTCACGCTGCGCCAGAAGTACGTGACCAACTCGATCATCGGGGCGACCACGATGGAGCAGTTGAAGACAGACATCGACGCGGCCGAGGCGGCGATCCCGCAAGAAGTCTGGGACGGCATCGAACAGATCCACGCGCGGCGCCCGAACCCGGTGCAGTAGCGCTGCTACCCCTTTTCCCGGACGATCCTCAATGCCGGAGGCTGTGCGGTCCGGCGTCAGTGTTCACGTCGGTAGTGCAGGGCGACCGCGCCGTTGCGCAACGGTGTGGCCGAGACCAGTTCGAGCCGACGTGTTCGGGGCAGGCCGCTTTGGTACAGGGTCGGGCCGTGCCCCGCGATCCGGGGGTGGACCAGCAACCGGTATTCGTCGATCAGATCGAGCCTGTCAATTTCTGTCGCGAGCTTGCCGCTGCCCAGCAGCACGCCGTTTGGGGTGGCATCTTTGAGCTTTTGCACGGCCTCGCGCAGATCGCCTTCCAGGTGGTGGCTGTTGTTCCACGGAAAGTCCTTCCGTGTCGATGACACCACGTACTTCGGCATCGCCTCCAACTTGACGGCCCACGCGCGGATCGCCGCCGGTGCCTCGACATCGCCACGAGCGACCGCGGGCCAGTAGCCCTCCATCATCTCGTAGGTGGTGCGGCCCCACAGCATCGCCCCGCCCGCGTCGAGTAGCCGCGTGAAGAACGCGTGGGTCTCGTCGTCGGCGATCCCTGCCTCGTGGTCGACGCAGCCATCCAAGGTGACGTTGTAACTGAAGGTCAAGATTCCCATGCGGCGTCCCTCCGACTGCATCGCGGAAAAGAAAGGTCGCGAGCCCGCGGATTCGGGCTGTAAGCCCTCGAAATCCGTCTATGCCGGGAACTTCTCCAGCAGGCCTTTTTTGCGGACGATATCCCTGTAGTTCCACTGGATCTGCATGGATTTCGCGAGCCAGCGGCGAAGGTCCAACGCGGCGATCTCTTCTGCGTTGTTGTAGAAGATCGAGGCGTCCTTGAACTTCCCTCCCAACACGTTCAGGGCGGGCTCTTCGAAATCGGCACCGCTCCAGAACATGAGTCGGATGCCGGCTTTCTGCTTGTTGTAACCCACGGTTGGGTTGTCGTTCAGAAACCAGACGGGATGCCGGTGCCAGATCTGGCTGCGCGCGTGATGGAGAGCCGCATCGATCTCGTTGGTGAGCAGGTCGCAAACCGCCGCCAGGTGTGGCTCGAGCAGGCGGTTGTAGTTCGGAATATCCGGATGCATGGACCTGACCTCCTTCGATTCGCTTTCGGTTCTTAGAGCGGAGCGGGCATTCCCATGGCTTGCCATTCTTCGCGCGAGGGGCCGACCATGCCGGGAACCGCGAGTCCCGATTGGCGCATCAGGATCGTGAGCTGGCCGCGGTGGTGGGCCTGGTGCACGACCAGGCATTGCAGGGTGAACCCGCGCGCCCACTCCATGCCGTACATGTTGGTGACTTCCAGGAGGCTGGCGTCGTTCCACTGGGCGGCGACGGCTTCGCCCAAGCGCTTGGCGCCCTCGGTGTACTTGGCGGCAATGGCGGCGGCGGAGGTTGGCACCGCTGCGGCATCGATATGGAAGTCCAGTGCCAGACCTGCCGAGGGGAGCATTTCTGTGAGCGTCTCGACAAGGTGCCAGGCGATTTGGCCCAAGGTGCGGCCCGACGGGTCGGTGCGTGTGGACAGCGAGGCGTCGGTGAGGGCTTCGAGCAGCTTGGCTGTGGAGGCCGATTCGTGGAGCCAGGCGGCGTTGAAGTCGGAGAGGTGGCGGTACATGCGGTGTCCTTGATGTGAGCAGTGCGAGGTGTAAGCTACAGGTTTTTTGGTGTGCGACAACTGAGCGATGGCTCCGTCGCGGTCCGGGCGCTGACAGATTCCGTCTGAAAACGAAGAACCCTCCGTCTTGCGACGAAGGGCTTCTTCTGTTCCATAGACCATCGGTCAGTGCAATTGACCGGACAGCAAACCGTCCGATCCCTCGAGGTAGGCTGCCTGGACGCATCCCGCACCCCGATCTTCCAGCGAAGCAGTCAATCCAGGATCGCTTCCAACGGAACGCCTTTGTGTTGGCTCACGGCGCGCAAGATCGCGTGCAGGGTTCCCAAACGCAAAGGTTTGTGCTGGGGGATGGACAAGCGTTGCGAGGAAGGTTCGTCCGTGTCCAGGATCGCATGACTTCCGGTCTGGTGGACCTTCCGATACCCCCAGTCACGGCAAAGCACCTTCACCAGTTCCGACCCGTTGAGATCGCGAGGGAGCTTCACGCCACAGCCAAAAGCTCGTCGCGAACCAAGTGCAACCGGATGCGAGCCGGAGCCGGGCGATCGAAATGCCAAGCCGTGACCGCATCCGTGACCGCTTCGCGCAGCTCTTCCCAGGTGTCCCCTTGGGTGAAGATCGGCTCTTGCAGGCATTCCGCCACAAAGCCGCCGTCCTCCTCTTGCGTCACGCTGAAAACCAGTTCGTTCATAGCCTTGAATATACCCTTGTCTGAGCTTGGAATGGAACCAAGGCAATTTCGCGTTCGTCACTCCAACGAACAAACGAAAAACCCCTCGTCTTGCGACGAAGGGTTTTTTTATGGAGCCGTCGGGGAATCGAACCCCAGACTTTTTCATTGCGGACGATACACTCACCCCACCCGAGCCATGGCCCCGTCGAGGTTTCCGCTTCATGACAAATTCCGGCTTCAAACGAAAAACCCTCCGTCTTGCGACGAAGGGTTTTTTTATGGAGCCATGGGGAATCGAACCCCAGACCTTTTCATTGCGAACGAAACGCTCTACCAACTGAGCTATGGCCCCGTCGCGGTCTCCGGTCCGGACAGATTCCGGTTTCGTGGGGGACTCGTTTCGAGAGTGGGCAATACAGGACTTGAACCTGTGACCTCGCCGATGTGAACGGCGCGCTCTAACCAGCTGAGCTAATTGCCCGGTAAGGGAGGATAAATTTAACGCGCGCTTGGGCTTCGTCAAGGGCGGCACCCAACGTTGGTACAAATTCCGACAAACCACCGCTTGAGTCCGTCCAATTGGCCCTTGTCATCGTGGAATCTGAAATGGTATATTGGGCTTATTGCGGCAAAGGATTGTTCGGACACTAACCCCGATCGGTTCTTTTTCCATAAGCCTTCCTAAGTCCACACGGCCTCCATCGGGTATCCTTTTGCGTGGATATCGGCCAATTACCGGGACAGTGAACCAGTCGTATGCCCATGAGTGTCATCCACGGAGCGTGGTTGCCGGATCGGCGACGCTTCTTATGGTGGTCAGAAAGCCATCAATCTCTTGCGCCAGAGTTGCTCAAGGCCCTCCAGGGGCCTCGTGGCGGTCGTGGCGGCCCGGCCTGGTACGACCAGATCACCGCTCCAGATCCTGTTTTGAAGGAACTGGAAAGCGTTCTGAACCAGCGTTTGCAGGAATACCAGCAAGAACAAAAACTGGTCAACCAACTCAAGCTGGAACGGATCTCGGCCGAATCCATCCATGCCATTTTGCTTTTGCCCAGCAAAGACGGCAAAGCCATCAGCAGTTTTGCCCAAGGCGCGGAAGCCGACAAGCTTTCGCCTTTCACGGTGCCTGGGCTTGCGACCATTCCGCTTTCCACTCTGAAAGCCTTGGTGGCTTTGCCCATGGGGCGGCCCATCCGCGGCCAGACCCCTGGAGACGACCTTTTGCTTTGGCAGATGGCAGCGCAATTCGTGCGTGATCTGCTCGCACAAGGCGAGTACTTGCCGGGTCTTTCGGAAGGTCGCGCCGCGTGGGTTCCTGCGCTCGATTACCCTGAACACTCGCGTCGGTTGGATGCGCTGGTCCAGGCCATGCCCATGTCGTGTCGCGCCGGTGCCGCTCGCGGTGGCCGCTTGCCCGACGCCGAAGAATTGTTGCGCGATTTCATCGGGACACTTCTTGACACCTGCGTGAACGCGCTGGACAACACGTCGTTGGGCGCCTTGGGTGCTTCGAGCGCGTGGCTCACCAGCCTGTTCGCCGACCGCCAGGACGGCCGCACCTCTGTGTGGCTGGCATCGCCCGAATTCCAGGCTTCGTGGGAAGACTGGACAAAAAATGTCCGTGGAGATTCGGCCGGTTCGCAGGCGCGCACCTGTTTCCGATTGGACCCTCCGGATACCGGCGAGCTTTCGCACAAGGGCATCGCGCAAAGCCACGGATTCCGCCTGTCGTACCATCTGCAGTCGGTGCAGGACGAAAGCTTGATCGTTCCCGCACGCGAAGTGTGGGAGACGCGCAGCCGCACCTTGCGACGCATGGACCAGCGGTTCGAGGCGCCCCAGGAGCGCCTGTTGGCCGACCTCGCTCGCGCCGTGCGCCATTTTGGCGCCATCGAGCGGAGCTTGGAAGAATCGCGACCGGAATTTGTCGAACTGTCGCCTCCCGAGGTTCGCTACCTGGTTGCCACGGCCGCGCGGGATTTGCGCGACGATGGATTCGGAATCCTGCTGCCTTCGTGGGACAAGGTCCAGAACCAAGTGGGCGGCGGCGTCAAGCTGCACCTGCGCCTGAAGCCCAACTCTCCCAGCACCGCGGGCAAAGGTGCCAACGTGGGCGGCGACAAATCGCTGGTTGGGCTGGAACAGCTTTGCGACTTCAAGTGGGAAGTCTCGATGGGCGGCGTCGACATTCCGGTCGACGAATTCAAACGCCTGGTGCGACTCAAGGTCCCGGTGGTGGAACACCGTGGCCAATGGCTGGTGTTCGATCCCGAAGCCGCCCAGCGCACGCTTGAATTCTTGGATGGCGACCAGGCCGCAGGCCAAGCCACCTTGGGCACGCTCATGCGCCATTCGCTGGGATTGGAGCCCGAAGGCCTGCCTGGTGTGGACACCGAAGGCTCCGAGGGTCCTGGCAAGTCGCCAATTCCTGTCGGCGAGACCCGCGCCGAAGATTGGTTGGCGGGCGTGTTCGAACGCCTGCAGTCGGGTGGGGTAGCGGGACAGGCTCCGGTCTCGACAAATTTTGTTGGGAAGTTGCGCCCCTACCAGCAGCAGGGTTTGTCGTGGCTGCGCTTCCTCGATGCCTTTGGCTTGGGCGGTTGCCTTGCCGACGACATGGGCCTTGGCAAGACCGTGCAAGTGTTGGCCATGATGGCCGACGACATCGATCGCGCCTTGGGTGGCGAAGAGGTGATGCCCACACTGCTTATTTGCCCCACCTCGGTGATGGGCAACTGGCAGCGCGAAGCGCGACGGTTCGTGCCGCGCCTGCGGGTTCGGCTGCACCACGGACCACAACGCCAGGAAGGCGAAGCGTTCGTGCGCGACGCCAAGCGCATGCACCTGGTGATCGTCTCGTACGGTTTGGCCGACCGCGACCTCGAAGACCTCATGAAGGTACCCTGGAAGCGCGTGATCCTGGACGAAGCACAGAACATCAAGAATCCTTCCACGCGCCAGCACCGGGCGGTCAAACGACTCCCCGCATCGTCGCGTTTTGCGCTCACGGGCACGCCTGTCGAAAACCGTCTGTCCGAATTGTGGAGCATCTACGACTTCCTGATTCCCGGGCACCTGGGAACCGCCGCACAGTTCGGCAAGAAGTTCTCGCGGCCCATCCAGCAGGAAAAGAACGAGGAAGCCGCGGCGTTGCTCAAGCGCCTCACGGGTCCGTTCCTGTTGCGTCGTGTGAAGACCGACCCCAACGTGGCGGGCGATCTTCCCGAGAAGGTGGAAAGCAAGGTCTACTGCGCCCTTACGCGCGAACAGGCCACGCTGTACCAGGCGGTGGTCGATCGCATGGCCGTGGAAATGGCCGGCGACGACGAGCAGGCAAAATCCGGCATGGTGCTCAACACCTTGTTGCGCCTCAAGCAGGTTTGCAACCACCCTGCGTTGTTCCTGGGCGACGGCTCCGATTTGGGCGATCGTTCGGGCAAGATGCAGCGCTTGGGCGAAATGCTCGAAGAAGTTTTGGAAGAAGGCCAAAAGGCTTTGATCTTCACGCAGTTCAAGGAAATGGGCGACCTCATCGCCAAGTACCTGCGTGCGCATCTGAAGATCGAGGTTCCCTTCCTGCACGGCGGGGTGGAGCGCTCCAAACGCGACGACATGGTCGACCGCTTCCAATCGGGAGGCGCCGATTCGCCTTCGGTGCTGTTGTTGTCGCTGAAGGCCGGCGGAACCGGACTGAATTTGACCGCCGCCAGCCACGTCTTCCACTTCGATCGCTGGTGGAATCCGGCGGTGGAAGACCAAGCCACCGACCGCGCCTTCCGTATTGGACAAAAGCGCAACGTGCTGGTGCACAAGTTCGTGTGCCAAGGCACGGTGGAAGAACTGATCGACCAGATGATTCTTTCCAAAAAGGATCTGGCCAATCGCATCGTGGGCCACGGCGGCGAACTGTTCACCGAACTTTCGGTCTCGGAACTGCGCGAGGCCTTCTCGCTGCGTGAAGACGCGGTGGAGGAAGACTGATGGCCGAAGACGGCACCCCCCCAGAGAACTCCGAGAAACCAAAATTTGGCAGGCGTGTGCGCCGCGAACCCGTTCCGGGCGAAGCGCCCAAACCAAAGGCGAAACCGTCGACACGGTCGACGTCAACTCCTGCGGCAGCCGCGCCTGCGCCAGTCCAGGACACCCCCGAGGCAGCCAAGAAGCCAAGGGTGCGGATCGGGCCCAAGATCCGCAGGCAGGAAGCCGAAGCCGCTTCCCAGGCTGCTCCGCCGCCACCGCCAGCACCGCCACCCGCGCCACCTTCCGCGCCGGCTCCCGGGCCCGCAGCAGGACGTCCGCACCGGCAGGAGCGCGATCGGCGCCCGCACGGACCGCATTCCGGATCGGGAAGACCGCAACGCCCGCCGCAGGAAACCAAACAGCTGGGCATGAACCTCGGCGACCAGGCATCGGGCGGTATCCGGCGCAAGCGCCGTCGCCGCAAGGGGCGCCGTTCGGAGGAAGGGCAGCAGCGCGGTCCGTCGCAGGCGACAGAAAATGTCGGAGAGGCGCCACGGCGCAGCAACGATCTTCCGTCCACCTACGTGCCGGGAATGGTGCTGCCTCCGGTGGTGGACGATCTCGACGAAGTGCCTTCGGGAATCTTCGAGACCGACGATATGACGGATTCCGACTTCGATTCGTCGTCGGATTCCGATGCGGATTCGGATACCGATTCGTCGAATTCCGTCGATGGACAGAATTCGGTCACCGATTCGTTCCTGGACGCCCACCCATCGGCCGGAGGCCCCTCGAGCCATCCGGAAAGCCGGTCGGGACGTGACAGAAAACGTCGCAAGAAGCGCCGCGAACGCCACGAGGCTCCGCCGGTCGATCGCAACAGCGGCTACTGGTGGGCCGAACAGTGGGTTCGGTCGTTCGAGATGCTGTTCCCGTCCAACGCCAGCCGGGCACGCTTGGCCAAGGGCCGCACCTACGCCCGCCGCGGACAGGTCCTGGAGCTGGAAGTCGGTCCCAACGGCGTGCTGGCCCGCGTTCAGGGTAGTCGTCCGCGCCCCTACCAGGTGCGTCTGGAGCTCAATCGCCTGCGCCGCGAAACCTGGGGGCGCATTCTCCATCAGTTGGTGGGCAAGGCGACATTTCTTGCCCAATTGCTGGAAGGGCATCTGCCTCCCGAAATCGAAGAGGTCTTCTTTTCGGCGGGCGCGCGCTTGTTCCCGCATGGCGATGTCGATGTTCGGGCCCGTTGCAACTGTCCCGATCCGGTCTCGCCGTGCAAACACGTGGCGGCCCTCAACTACGCCCTTGCCGACGCCTTGCAGCGCGACCCGTTCCTGCTTTTCGCGATGCGCGGAAAGAGCCGCGACCAGTTCCTGCAAGACCTTCGCGAGATGCGCGGTCGCGACCGTCACAACGCACCGCCTCCGGTACTGACCGAAGACCTCACCGAATTCTGGCGCATGGGCCGACTCTCCGAATCGGTGCTCAAGTCCACAGGGTGGAGCATGGGCAACGACCCTGCACGGCTCTTGCAGAGCCTGGGGGAGCCCCAATTGGAAGGGATACGTGAAGGCCTGTTCCTGCCCATGCTGGAGGCCACGTACCGCCAGGTCGCCGAATCCATGAGACGTTTGCCCAAGGATGCGTAGAACTCCCGAGAGTTCCCTCTCGTATTCTTGGGAGTCCAGGGCGATGCGAACTGTTGCGATCCCACAG
>JBDKGS010000114.1:0-12302 GCA_039798065.1 Fibrobacterota bacterium
GACTCCATGCTGGCCCCGGCGGGCATCGCGATCGACAGTGTACGGCAGTCCACGCTCGCGCAAGTGATCGCGTTGCCAGGCCGGATCCGCAACGATCCGACCCGAACCTTCAATGCGACGGCCCGGTTTCCGGGGGTGATCCGCTTCTTTGGCCTCAAGGCGGGTGCCAAGGTGAAAGCGGGCGATCTGGTGGCTCGCATCGAAAGCGACGCGACGCTGGAGCCATACGAGATCCGCGCGCCGCGCGCTGGAACGGTCCTGCACACCGAAGCGACCGAAGGGCAGGTCGTCGCGTCCGGACAGATTTTGGCCGAGATCGCGGATCTGGGATCGGTGCTTGCCGAACTCAAGGTCGGTAGCGGGGATTTCGCGAAGTTGCGCGTCGGCCAACCGGTGACGGTGACGATGCACGGCGACGAAATCGGCAAGCGCACTTCCGTGACGGCGCTCCTCCCGCAGGTGGATCCGGCCACGCAGATGCGCACCGTACAGGCGAAACTCGACAATTCCCGTGGCGTGTACGGCGATGGTCTGTTCGTGCAGGGGTTGGTGGAAACCGGGCGTTTCGCGGCCGCGCTCACCGTTCCGCTGGCCAGCGTGCAGACTTCCAAAGGAAAAACGGTGGTCTATGTGCGCGAAGGTGAGCGCTTCGAAGAGCGACAGGTGACCACGGGCAAGAAGGACGGAGAACGGATCGAGGTGTTGTCCGGATTGAAGCGAGGCGAACGCGTGGCCGCGATCGGCAGCTTCGTGGTCAAGGCCGACCTTGGCAAGAGCGAGGCCGAACATGCACACTGAGCCCAAAGCCGGATTTTTCGGCGCATTGCTTTCTGCCTGTGTACGGCACTGGGGAATGGTCTTGGCCGTATCCTTGGCTCTGCTCGGGGCGGGCATTTTCAGCTTTGTGCATCTGCCCATCGACGCGGTTCCCGACATCACCAACGTGCAGGTCCAGATCAACGCCGAAGCCCCCGGGTTCACTCCCCAGGAGGTGGAAAAGCGTGTGACGTTGCCACTGGAAACGCAACTCGCCGGGATTCCAGGATTGCAATCGACGCGCTCGCTGAGTCGCTACGGACTTTCGCAGATCACGGCGGTTTTTGACGAAGGCACCGACATCTACTTCGCGCGTGCCCAGATCGGGGAGCGATTGGTGGAGGCGCGCGAAGCGTTGCCCGATGGCGTCGGGACATCGATGGGTCCCATCAGCACCGGGCTGGGCGAGGTGTTCTTCTACACGCTGGAACCCGATACCCTGGCACCCCATCCGATCACCGATCCCGGTGAACTCAAGACCATCCACGACTGGGTCGTCAAGCCTCAACTGCGTCGATTGCCAGGGGTGGCCGAGGTGAACTCGACAGGTGGTCGCGACCAAGTGATCCAGGTGGTTCCCGATCCGCTGCGCATGGCGGCGCGCAGCGTGACCTTCGAACATCTGCTGGAAGCGATCCGCAAGAACGTGGAAAACGTCGGGGCGGGGTATGTGGAACGCGGCGGCGAACAGGTTCTGGTGCGTTTTCCGGGGCAACCCGCCGAACCCAGCGAACTGTCCGGCGTGGTGGTCACCCACAAGGACGGGATTGCTGTTCGACTCTCCGAGGTGGCTAGCGTGGTGTGGGGGGCGCAGTTGCCCACAGGTGCGGCGACCGCCCAAGGCAAGGAGGTCGTGCTGGGCACAGTGGTGATGCTCAAGGGAGCTAATTCCCGCGAAGTGGCTCAGGCGTCGGCAATTGCGATCGACAAAATCCGTCCATCGCTGCCGCAGGGCGTGAAGCTCACGACCGTCTACGATCGGACAAGTCTTGTTAATCGTACCATTTCCACCGTGCAGACGAGCCTCATGGAAGGCGCGCTCCTGGTGGTGGTGGTTCTGTTCCTGCTTCTGGGGAACTTCAGAGCGGCCTTGCTCACGGCCTTGGTCATTCCGTTGTCCATGGCGGCAACGCTGCTTGGCATGCAGCGTTTTGGAATCTCGGCCAACCTTATGAGTCTTGGGGCATTGGACTTCGGGCTTATCGTGGACGGGGCTGTGATCCTGGTGGAAAATTACGTGCGAATGCTCGCTCATCGGCAAGGCTCGGGCGGCACGTTGCTCGATCTGCACCAGCGACAAGATTTGGTCAGGGAAAGTTCACGCGAGGTGCGACGATCCACCCTGTTCGGCGTTGGGATCATCACGGCGGTCTACATTCCCATCCTGGCTCTGGAAGGGGTGGAAGGCAAGATGTTTCACCCCATGGCCTACACGGTCATCCTCGCCTTGCTCTCGGCCTTGCTGCTTTCCCTGACCGTGATCCCCGCCATGCTCCCCTTGTTGGTGAAGGGGCGGGTGCAGGAAAAGGACAGTTGGCTGCTTGCGCCCTTCGCACGCGGCTACGTGCCTGGACTGGAGTGGGCCATGCGCCGTCCGGTGATCGTTGCGGGAACAGCCCTCGCGGTGCTTGTCGCCTCGGGAATCATCGCTTCGAAGATGGGCACAGAGTTCATCCCGAATCTGGACGAAGGCGACGTGGCATTGCATGCGATGCGCATTCCCGGCACGTCGGTGAGCCAGAGCGTGGCCATGGAGTTGCCCATCGAGAAGGAACTGATGCGCATGCCCGAGGTGGACAACGTATTTTCGCGGATCGGGACCTCCGATGTGGCCACCGACCCGATGCCGCCCAACGTGGCTGACGAGTACGTTATCCTAAAAAGTCGCGAGCATTGGCCCGACCCCAAGCGTCCCAAGGAAGATCTGGTCGCTGAAATGCAGAAGCGGCTCGCTCGCTTTCCCGGCAACAACTACGAGTTCACCCAGCCCATCCAGATGCGTTTCAATGAACTGATCTCGGGCGTTCGTTCGGACGTGGCGGTGAAGGTGTTCGGCGACGACATGGACAGCCTGTTGGAAGCGGCCGAAGGGATCGCCGCGCTGTTGCGCAAAATTCCTGGAGCCGCCGACGTGAAGGTCGAGCAGGTGACCGGTCTGCCACTTTTGACTGTGCAGCCCAACCGCGAAGAGCTGTCGCGGCATGGTTTGAACATGGAAAATGTCCAGGATGTCGTTCGGACCGCGATTGGAGGAACGGAGGCGGCGAGCTTCTTCCAGGGAGATCGTCGATTCCCGATCGTGGTGCGGCTCGACGATCGTTCGCGCACCGACTTCGATGCGCTGGCGAAGCTGCCGGTCCCCGATCCCCACGGTGGAGAGGACGCCTTCGTGCCGCTGGGTGAGCTGGTGCGATTTGATGTGGCCGACGGAGCGGCCCAGATCAGCCGTGAGAACGGAAAACGTCGCATCGTGGTCACGGCCAATGTGCGCGGGGCCGACATCGGTTCCTTTGTGACAACGGCCCAGGCCAGTGTGCGCGACGGGGCGAAGGTTCCGGCGGGCTATTGGCTGGATTGGGGTGGTACGTTCGAAAACCTGGAATCGGCTTCGCGCCGGTTGCAAATCGTGGTGCCGCTGGCCCTGCTCATGGTGCTCGGACTTCTGTACATGGCGGTGGGATCGGTGCGCGATGCGATGCTGGTCTTCACGGGCATCCCCCTGGCCCTCACCGGTGGAGTGGCGGCCTTGTGGCTCCGTGGCATCCCCCTGTCGATCTCGGCGGGTGTGGGGTTCATCGCCCTCTCCGGGATCGCGGTGCTCAACGGATTGGTGCTGCTCACGAGCATCCGCCAGAATGGCCGGCACATGCCGCTGGACGAGGCGATCCGTCAGGGGTGCCGTACACGCTTGCGCCCGGTGCTCATGACAGCTCTTGTTGCCTCGCTGGGCTTCGTACCCATGGCGTTGGCTACCGGTGCCGGTGCCGAGGTGCAAAAACCGCTGGCCACGGTGGTGATTGGCGGTGTGCTCAGCTCCACGCTGTTGACCTTGTTCGTCCTGCCGGCCCTGGTGCGGCTGACCGCTAGGTGGAGGGAATGATGCGGAAATCCCTTCTTTTCCTTTACCTGTTCCAGGTCTTTTCCGGATTCGTGTGGCCCAGCTTCAGGGTTTGGAAGCGGACAGGAATAAATCCCTACGTTCTTGCGCACGACGATGGTGCTGGGGGTGTCATCGCCCGTTGGTTCCGGATCGTTCTGGTCCTGACAGGAGGGTTGTGCGCTCTGCCGTGGATTGATCCCGCACTTCTGACAAAATTTGGTTTTGGGACCGGGTGGGGTTGGTCGCGGGGCTTCGGTCTTGTCGTGCTGGGAGCGTCCCTTGTCCTGATGCTGTGGGCGCAGTGGCAGATGAGCGATTCCTGGCGGATCGGCCTGGACCGCAAACATGCCAGTGTCTTGCGAACGGAAGGAATCTTTTCCATCTCGCGGAACCCGGTTTTTCTTTCGATGCGACTGCAATTGCTGGGGGTTGCGCTGGTGCTCCCCGGAGCGGCCAGCCTATTGCTGTGGGCCTTGGGCGAGCTCTGCATGCAGGTGCAGGTGAGGCTCGAGGAGGAATTCCTGCTGGCACGGCACGGCGAGCAATATCGCGCCTACTGCTCGATGGTGCGGAGATGGCTGTGACATCGGAATATCAGATGAATCCGCTCTGAAGAGGACTTCGGCGCAGCGTAGGTCGTACACGCGACCTACGCTGCATGCGGTTCCTGCGGCAGTTCATTGTGTGATGACGGTTTCCGTCAAGTCCTGCGCTTCGAGCACCAGCAGCAGATCGTTGACCAGCCCGTGCAGTTCCATGGCCGACTCCTCGGTGAGGGGCATGCGGTGCTCGCCGTCCTTGCTCCGCAAAAGCATTCCTTCCTCCAGGTGGCGCGCCTTGAAGGGGCAGTTGAGGATGTTGGCGATGGCGTTGCCGACTCCTGCGAGCTGCTCGCGGGACAGGGCCATCCATGTCCCATTGAATCCCAACAGGGTCCGTGTTCCGGACCCCATCCTGTAGGCGATTCCGTTGGCCGATTCGACGATGGGGCTGTCCGAGCGAAGCATGGCGACTCCTTGCGAAATGAAGCAGAATGAGAATGAGACTAAATATAAAGAGAGACTCGTGAGTCGGCAAATGCTTTTTGGCAAGAAGCTGCGGAGAGAGTTTCGTGAGAATAATCTGCGGGGTTACCGTCACAGGATCGAAGATTGGTTTCGATGTGGTTGTCCCGCAGTGCACACCAGGAAATGACAAATTCCGTTCATCGACACACAAAACCGGATCGGATTTACTGATCAGTCGAACGCTGTTCGGTCGCGACCGGGCTGTCCGCGCGACGAGCGGTGCGCATGCGTGCCACATGGATCGAGACTCCGATGCCGATCGCCAGGAGAAGGAGTTGCACCGCCCACATGTCGCGAGGCACTCCCCAAAGCGCCGACGACGCGAGGCTCAACCAAAGGAACACGAGGATTCCGATCTTGCCGTGCAGCGGGAGGCCGAGGCCGCTCTTGTAGCTTCGCAGGTATGGGCCGAACCAGCGGTTGTCGTGGAGCCAGGCGTTCAATCGAGGCGAAGCGCGCGAAAAGCAGGCGGCCGCCAGCAGCAAAAACGGAGTGGCCGGAACCAGCGGGAGCACAATTCCCGCCACGCCCATGGCCACGGCCAGGCAACCGATCACAATCAAGATATGGCGCATTCCGACTCTCCTGTGGCTCAAGGATGACGAACTTTCCGTCCGTGAGTCAAGCTTCAAGTTAGGTGTTCGATTGCGCGGATTCGAGCCAACTCGATAGAGCCGTTGTCGGCTGGTCTCGGCTCCCATGCAAATCACCTTTCGCCACGAGATGCGGAGATGACGCCGAATCATATTGCATAATCATGCAATAACGCATATATTGGATCCATGGGTTGTTCCACAGGTAGATGCACTCACGGTGCCCAGACACATGACAAATCCTGGTATGTCGAAAGGGCGCGCGTGCTTGCGGCGCTATCGAACCCGGCTCGGCTCAAGATGGTCGTTTCCTTGTCGGAAGGCGAGAAGTGCGTCTGCGACATGGCTGCGGAGGTTGGCCTGGACATGTCGACCACTTCGCGTCATCTGGTGCAGCTTCGTCAAGCCGGGCTCGTGGCCGACGAACGCCGTGGCAACATGGTGTTCTACAGCCTCAAGGCGACCTGTTTGCCTTCGTTCCTGGACTGTTTGGATGGCCTTTCCGGGTAAACCCGGAGAGCTGTTCTTTTTGCATGGTTATTGCGTAATCTCACAATAATGCATAGAAATGAGACTCCCATGTCCTGCTCCTCCTGCTCCGGTACTCCTTCCACCATCGTCTACTCCTGCTCCGGCGCCGCCGATGTGGGGGAGATTTCGGATCGCGTCGCCCGGGGTCTGTCCCGCGAGGGGATCGGCAAGATGTCGTGCGCGGTCGGCATGGGCGCCGGTGTCCAATCGCTGCGCAACGCCGCGCTTTCGGCTGGACGGATTCTGGCCATCGACGGTTGCGCCACCCGCTGCGTGGCGAAGGCGTTGGCCGAATCGGGCGTGACGGAATATGTCCATGTGGAACTCGGGTCGCTCGGATTCGGCAAGGGGGCTTCGCCGGCCACCGACGACAACGTGGCGAAGGCGAGCGAGATGGCCCGTCAAAAATTGGTAGCCGCATGAAGACGAAATCCGCCAACGCCGCCCTGGCGTTGGCTCTCCTGGCCTGGTGGGGCCTCTACCGCTCGCTCGCCGTCTTGTCGGCTTCGGCGGTTTCGTTGTTTGGCATCGATCCCAAGTCGCACCTGGGAGCGTCGCTGGAATTCCTGCTGTTCGAGGTCCCCAAGGTCTTGATGCTCCTGGTCCTGATCGTGTACGCGGTCGGGGTCCTGCGCAGCTTCTTCTCTCCTGAAAAGACGCGACGGATTCTGTCCAAATTCCCGGAGGGCGTTGGCAACGTCATGGCTTCGCTGTTGGGCATCGCCACACCGTTTTGTTCTTGCTCGGCGGTACCGTTGTTCATCGGGTTTCTCACCGCGGGTGTTCCGCTGGGGGTGACATTTTCCTTCTTGATTTCGGCCCCCATGGTCAACGAAGTCGCGTTGGCGCTCCTGCTTGGCCTCTTCGGTTGGAAGGTCGCAGGGCTGTATCTGGTCACCGGTCTTACGGTCGCCATGTTGGGCGGATGGGCGATCGGGAAATTGCGCATGGAAAACCATGTGGAAGACTGGGTGATGAAGGTGCGCGGCTCCACCGACGTGCCGGATTCCGACATCACGTGGGTCGGTCGGTTGCGTGCTGGACTCGAAGCCGTCCGCGAAATCGTGGGAAAGGTCTGGCCATGGGTGGTGGCGGGCGTGGGGCTCGGTGCGTTCATTCATGGTTACGTTCCCACCGGAATGCTCGCATCTTTCATGGGTCGGGATACGTGGTGGACCGTTCCGCTTGCCGTCTTGATCGGCATTCCCATGTACGCCAACGCCGCGGGGATCATTCCCGTCGTGTCGGCCTTGCTGGAAAAAGGCGCGGCCTTGGGAACTGCCTTGGCCTTCATGATGGCCGTCACCGCGCTTTCCGCTCCCGAAGCCATCCTGCTGCGCAAGGTCTTGAAGCCTCGACTGCTCGCGACATTTTTTGGCATCGTCGCTCTTGGAATCCTGCTTGTGGGTTGGCTCTTCAACCTGCTGCTGGCATAGAACCCAACCAACCAAGGAACCCCTCATGCTCCTCGAAGTCCTGGGCACCGGCTGCACCAAGTGCAAGCTGCTCCACGAAGCGGTCCAGAAGGCCGTGACGGAATCCGGCGTCGTCGCCGAAATCCGCAAGATCGAAGACATCGCCAAGATCATGGAATACGGCGTGATGTCCACCCCCGCGCTGGTCAAGGACGGCAAGGTCCTGGTTGCCGGAAAAATCCCCACATCCAAGGAGATCGTTTCATGGCTCCTCGCATGACATTTTTCGTCCTTGCCGTCGCGATGTCGTCTTTCGCCGCCTCGCCCCAGGGCCCCGCCCCGGCCGTGGTTGTCAAGGCCAACTACATCCACTCCGACTACCGGTGCGCTTCCTGCATGAAGCTCGAACGCTGGTCGTCGGTAGCCATCCAGAACGGATTGGCCGATTCCATGAAAACGGGTCGCCTGACTTGGGGCACCCAGAGCATGGACACTCCCGACGGATCGGCTTTGGCCGACAAGCTCGGGCTCACCACCAAGGCCTTGGTGCTCATGGAAATGCGCGGCGGGAAGATGACCCGTTTCAAGGAGCTCAAGGACACTTGGAAGAACCTGCGCGATTCGGCCGCCTTCGTCGGCTACGTCAAGACGGAAACTGTCGCCTTCCTGAAATCCGCGAAATGAGCGTGGCCGAGCTCCCTGTCGTTGCCGCCATCGGGCTCGGGGTGCTCACGTCGGTGTCGCCATGTCCCATGGCCAGCCACGCGGCGGCGATTTCCGTCCTGGTCCGACAAGCAGGAAGCTTGCGTCGTGGGGTCTCGGTGGGGGCGGCGTACGCGCTCGGACGCGCCGCGTCGTACGTGTTGGTGGCCTGGATCGTATCGGCCGGGTTGCTTCGCATCGGTCCCATCGTCCGCAAGGTCCAGGCGCACGCCGAACCTGTGCTGGGCATCGCCTTTTTGATCGGTGGCGTGATGCTGGCCGTCTCGCCTTGGCTCAAGCTGACAGGAATCGGCATCGACGCCGCAGGCTGGAAGAGCCGGCTGGACAAGCTGGGAGCGGTACCGGGGGCGTTCCTGCTCGGGATGATCCTGGCCTTGGCGTTTTGCCCCATCTCGGCGGGGATCTTCTTCGGGTCGGTGATTCCGTTGGCCATGGCCACAACGCCGTCGGGGTTGGTGACGATTCCTTACGGCCTCGCCACGGCGCTACCGGTGTTCGTGCTCACCATCGCGGCGGGATACGGAACCGCACAAATCGCTCGCGTCTTCCGTGCCACACAGACAGCCACTCCATGGCTGCACGGACTGTCGGTGGCGGGGATGATCGGCGCCGGATTGTGGTTGCTGGTCAAGTCGTGGGGGTGATCGTCGGTTCGAGACCAGGCGACATGACAGCTTTGGTTTCGACGCGATGGGATTACCAAGACTTGCTGACGGAAAGTGACGACCAGAACGTCGAGGTCGGTTGCACCGAGCCCTTGGTTTGCGCGATGTCGGTGCTCCAACCCGACGTGGCGGTGAAAGCCCAGGTATCGGGTGTCCAGGACAGGTTCGCGTACGGATCCAACGTGCCGGTGTACTGGTAGCTGGAGGAACCGCTGGACATTTTCCCTCTGCCCATGGGGCTTTGGGACGTCGTGGTGCTCGCGTCGCTCATGCGGATGTCCAGATCCAACCCGACCCCCGCCGAGACGCTTTCCCAGTTTCTGTCGATACTGGATTCGAACAGCGTCTGCCATTGCTCGGTCGTGGCAGTGCTCGATACGGTCTTGCGGAGGCCTCCGGGGCGAGCCTGGACCGCGTCGACATCCCAAAGGCGCCGAGCGGACAGGGCGATTGCGGTCGACCACGATTCGCCAGTGGAACTTCTAGACAACTTCGCTCCCATCGCCGATCCCGAATTTTCCGACATCCATCCATGGATTCCCGCCTGCCAGGCGGCACCCGTATGGGCAGAATCCGTCAATTGCCAGGAAATGTCGGTTCCGGCGCCCTGGTCGGTCCAGCCGGCATCGTTCCAGAGCCCCCATCCCCATCCTGCCACGGCGAGCCTTCCCTTGGTCCAGGTGGCGACCAACTTGGGCTCCAGGTTCCAGGAAGAATCGAATTGGAAATCGTCGTACAACAATCCCATGCTGGCATCGAGGTCCACCGTGCTTTTCGCGAGATCGATTTCCTTCGAGACCCCGATCCACGATGCGGCTTCCCAGGTGGGGGTGCTCGATGCGGTGTAGGACAAGTCCTTTGAAACCCTCCATCGCGCGAACGGTTCGGGTTCGTCCATCAGCGGATCGAATGCCGAGAGTGGCTGCGACGCAACTACGGCCAAGGCGAAAATCGGCTTCAATATGGCTGCTGTCGAATTCATGGCGGGCTCCGATTGGTAGTAACCCAGTTTCAAGTGAGAAAACGATTCGGTTCAACGGTGGTACGTCCGGTTGCGAGGAAATCTTTCGTCCCGATGAAAGATTTTTGTCCGAATCATCGTATTCTGGACAGTAATGATGGAACCAACCGATGAAAAGCTTGCAGAACAGGTCGCCGCTGGAGACGAGCAGGCGCTCGCTCTCCTTGTGCGCCGTTGGGAGATTCCATTGCGACGCTACGTTCTGCGTCGCTGCTGGAGTTGCCGCAACGATGTCGACGATCTGTTGCAGGAAGTGTTCTTGCTGGTCTACCGTCACATCCACGCCTTCGATCCCAAACTCAAGTTCTCCAGCTGGATTTGGCGCATCACGCACAATGCCATGGTTTCACAGGTTCGAAGCCACGCGCGGATGGATCCACATGTGGAACTCGACGAAGCGCTGATGATCCCCAACGGGATCCGCACCGAGGAGCCCTGCGAATCGTCGGATCTGGCACGGGAGATCGCCGGAGTTCTGGAAAAGATGAGCCCGGTGCTGCGCGACGTGTTCGTGTTGCGGTTCCACGAAGAGAAGAGCTACGAGGAGATCGGAGATATTTTGCACTTGAACGCGAACACGGTGGCCACACGCGTGAAACGAGCCCGCGAGTTCTTCGTGGAAAACGCCAAGATCCGCGGCCTCAGCCTTGGAAGGGACGAATGATGGACCACGCAAGCGAGCTCCTGGCCCGGATCCATGCCGACAAAATCCGTCCTGTACCGCTTTCGCTCGTGCGGATGCGCTTGGCCGGTCGATTCCTCCTCTTCGGTTCCACCTTGGTTTTGGGGACGGTTTCCGTCGCCTTGGCCGTCCAGGAATTCCATGCGCACCAGGGGCATGGCTGGCTCCTGCGCAAGGCCATGTCCGACCTCGCCCCGTACGTCTGGTCGCTCACGGCGATCTTCCTGGTGTGGGCGGGAATCCGCCTCTTCCGCGAATTGCCACGCGGATGGCGCGTGAGACCTTGGATGGCGGGATTCGTGATTGCCGGTTTCTGTCTGGTTTCGGGGTGGGCATTGGAACGAACCGACGCCTTGCTGGGGTTGCACCGCCTGGTGGCTCGTCAGATTCCGTCCTACCGCGAGGCTTGGAGCGCCAAGGCCCTTTCATCCTGGCACGACACCGCCCAAGGACGGATCTCCGGTACCTGGATCTCGAACACGGATTCCGCGAGTGTTCTTCTGGGCGTCGACGGTGTTCGGTGGACGGTTCGGTGGGAAGGAGGCGGCTCGTTGCCCCAAGACCCGTCGATCCGGTTGATGGGTCGTGTTTGCGGCCAGGCGCTGTTTTGTGCGGTCGATTGGCGTCCAGCTCCAGGCTATCGGAAAAAATTTCCGGAACGATGAAAGTTTTGGATGCCACTTGGCGTAATCCTTTGCAGGAACGGCTCTAAGCCTTCCAACCACAAACAAAGGAACGTGTCATGAAGCGCATCGCATTGATCTTGGTCCTCTCCGCCTTGGCGATCACAACAGCCACCGCCGCCGATTCCACCGCCGTGAACGTCTCGCGCGACGACCACCGCGCCCGGATGGAGCAGGCCATCGAGGCGGGCAACTACGACGCTTGGAAAGCCGAAAGCGACGCGTGGGGATCCAAGGGCCAGGCCAGTCAGAAAGTGACACGAGAGAATTTCGGAACCCTTGTCAAGCTGCACGAAGCCGTCAAGGCAGGCCGTACCGACGAGGCCACCGCATTGCGTCAGGAATTGGGCATGAGCCAAGGCAAGGGCGGCATGCATCAGGGCAAGAACGGAATGGCTGGGTGCAAGGGCAAGTGTGCCAAACAGGGAAATGGCATGGGTCAAGGCCAAGGCAAGGGCAAAGGACAGGGTGGCAAAGGCGGAATGGGTGGCCAAGGCTGCAATCGAAACAAGTAAGACCTTCTCCCGATCTTCTTTGGCAAGAGCGACCATCCAGTGAGCCACTGGGTGGTCTTTTTGTTGCGAAGGTGTAACCTTATACTCGATTCGCGCATCCATCGAAATGTCGGGCGGTCATTGCCGTTCGCGTCTGGAAATTCGGAGATCGTTCATGGGCACCATCGAATTGGCCAACATTGGTTCGGACAAGACCGTCGAGGAGATCGCCAAGCGCTATTCGGGCCTTGCCGAAAGTTCTTGTTGCCTGTCGTGCGGGGGAGCGGCCGATCGAGCCAAACCCTTCCGTGGCGAAGTCTGTGTGGATCTGGGCTCCGGGCGTGGCACCGATGCGATGCGTCTTGCCGACGACGTGGGCTCCGACGGTCTGGTGTGGGGCATCGACATCTCCGATGGAATGCTCGAAAAAGCACGTGCGACCGCCCAACGATTGGGGTACTCCAATGTCCGGTTCGAAAAGGCCGAGCTGGAAAACCTGCCCATCCCTTCCA
>JBDKGS010000115.1:0-12288 GCA_039798065.1 Fibrobacterota bacterium
GCGTGTATCCGGGCATGTGCCTGTTGGAGGCCTGCACGCCCAGCGAAGGCCGTGGCACCACGCGTCCCTTCGAGATCTTCGGCGCACCGTGGATCGATGCCGCCAAGCTGAAGACAGATCTTGACTCTTTGGACCTGCCGGGTGTGGTTTTCCGCGAACAAGGCTTCCAGCCCACCTTCCACAAAGGCGTGGGGCGGCTGTGCGGCGGCGTGCAGATCCATGTGACGGATGTCGACAAGTTTTGTCCTGTGCTCACAGGGTTCTCGGCGCTGTGGGCCTTGCGCCGGCAGAACACGATGACGGAACCTGTCGCCATCAATCCGCTCGATCCCCGCGACCTTCCCGACGCGTTCGCCTGGAAGGCGCCTCCCTACGAGTACGAGGCGATCAAGCTGCCCATCGACATCCTGGCGGGTCATTCGCGCTGGCGTGAGATGCTGGAAGCGGGGCGGTCGCCGTGGCAGCTGGCCGCCGAGTGGGCCAAGGACGAAGAAGCGTGGCTCAAGCGACGCGAGCCGTATCTGCTGTATTGACGGATCCTGTCCTGAGCTTGCAGATGGGCTTGTTTCGTGTGTTAAGGCCCTGTGATTGCTGGCCGGAAAACACGCCGCAGCATTGGTGCGGAGTGGTTTATTGCGGCAGGGTGTAGAAGCCGGTTGGATCCTTCGACGAAGACAGCTGCTCGGCTTGGCAGGCGTCGTGCGCGCGCTGGGTGGCCGTTTGGCAGCTGTCGAACGCAGCGCCCTTGAGGGATTGACAAGGCAGGTCGCCCTGCGAGGCGCGGCGGCAGACGGAGGTTCCGGCGCAGCCGACAAGAATTGCAACGAGGCACACGAGCAAAATCTGTCTCACGACGACCTCCCGGGTGTGTGGGGTGGGGATATCCATTAGGATACGGAGATCGACGAGGATCGCCCACAGCACCAACGGAAGAAGTGTGCTCGATCAGGGAACGAGACGTCCGATCATCCAGTGGAAGCTCTTGTCGAGATCGGTGGGCAAGCCGAATCCGCCAGCGGCTTCCAGGAGCGCGAATCCATGGACGGCGCTGCGCAACGAACGGATGGCGTGGATGGCTTGGTCGCCTTCGCAGCCCAGCTCGGAAAGCACGCCGAACAGCGGTTCCAGCGCCCGATTGGCGGCGTCTGCCATTTCCGTGTCGCCGGGTGCGGGAGCCTGGATCAAGCTGGCGTAGAGGCCGGGCCGATTCTTGGACAGATTCCGAAACGCGTCGCCCATCGCGACCAGGGCGTTCTTCCCCTTGCGGCGGTGGGCGGCCTTCGCGACCAGATTGGCGAGCGTGTTGGCGGCGAGCAAGGACAATTCCCGACGCAGGCCGGCGAGCCCGTCGACATGGTTGTACAGCGACGGAGAGCGGACCTCCAGCCGATCGGCCAATACGGAGAGGGAAAGCTTCTCCAATCCCACTTCGTCGGCGAGAAGGGCGGCTTCGGCGACCAGCTGTTCGCGGGTGATTCCCTTGCGGCTCATGGACGGATCCCGTCTTTCTTGGACAAAAATTGGTGGACCAGGTCGGCGACATGCGAAGGCATCTCGACATGCGGATAGTGGCCGGCCCCTTGGATCATTTCCATTTCCCCATGGAGGCGATCGGACAAAAGATGGGCTTCGGCGGCGGGATCGGCGAAATCCGGATCCTTCGAGCCCATGACCACCAGGGACCTTGCCTGTACCGTGCCGAGTCTCGCCTCGCATTCGACGCTGGAAGTTTTTGTCATCGCCTTCAGCGACTCGAAACGGCCCTTTTGTTTGAGGTTGGTCACCACACGATCCACTCGGGCATCCAGATCGGTAGGGATGACTCCTTTGAACAAGGAGCGGTAGTAGCTGCCCCAAAGCGAAGGACCCCAGGGACGGACCAGACCGATGGCCATGGTCAGATTCTGCAGAAAGGTGCCGGGGATTTCGCGGGCGAAGGGGTCGATCAACACGATGGCCTCCACGCGCTCGGGATGGGTGCTCGCGGCCCAAACTGTGGTGGCGCCGGTATAGGAATTGCCCAGGAACACGGCGGGTGCGGTGTCGATGCTGGCGGCCAGGGCAAGGGCGTCGTCGGTGATGGCTTTGGCCGAGACGTCGGCGAAGCCGGTGTCCGATTCGCCATGTCCGCGCAGGTCCATGGTCGCCACCCGGTAGCCTCGAGCGGCCAATGTGTCGGCGAAGGACTCCATGTTGGCACGCACGTCGCCCATGCCGGGCATGGCGACAACCAAGGGGCCGTGGTCGCCGTGCAGGCTCCAAGCGATGCGGCCTTCGGGTCGTTGCAGGAATCGGGTCATGGGAGGTGCTCCGTGGCTGAAGGTGGCAAGGGCGATGGTGGTCAGCAGAGAGGATTGGAAAAAGTTCACAGGAATTAAACTAATGCTATTAGTATTCGCAATGCAAGAAAAACAAGCAGGATGATTCTATCCGGTAAACGGACCCAAGTTGAACGGTGACGGAAACGAAAAAGCCTCGCTGGTGGGGCGAGGCTTCGATGAGGGCTGTGGCGACTGGATCTGACCTACGGCTTGGTGGAGACTTCCACGGCTTTCAAGCGCTTTTCCAGCTCGATGGTGTGGAGCGTGAGCTCTTCGACCTTCTTGAGCAAGAGCAGATTCATCTTGGCGAGGTCCAAGCCGTTCTTCTCGATCTCCGCCGCACTGGGCACTTCCGGAAGATGCTTGTTGGCCTTGGTGAAGGCTTCGACTTCGGAAAGCGGAGCGAGCTTGTAGTCGGGCTCGAAGACGTAGTCGGCGACGTCGGAGGCTTTGATGAGGGTGACCACCGTTGAGCCGGTGATCGGGCCTGCTGCCTTGATCGAGCCGTCCGGGTAGAATTGAACCACCGGCATGGAGCTCCAGCCACCCAAGCTGTCGTAACTCCAAAACCCGAGTTTGCGATTCGTACCGAGTTGGATCGACCAAGCGGAGCTGGCACCGGGGTACGCGTTGTAGACGGAAAGGTTCGAACCTCCACCGACCCCATCCGATGCGCCTTTCACCGAAACGATGCCCATGCCTTGCATGAGAAGCTCGCCGTTGACTCGGGCCACATCGCCGGCAAGTGGCGTTGTCGGTACGCCCACGGCTTCCGGAACGGTGAAGCTGGGGTAGGTGGTCGTGGCCGCAGGGAGAGACAGTTTCCGTCCGACCACGGAGACCGCTTCGGGTTGCGCGACAACGGCCTGGACATCCTTCACGGATAGGCAGGAAAATTCAGTCCCATTCAGGTAGGTCCGTGTGCCGTCGTTGAGTGCCGCCAAGGTGTAGTTGCTCGTGGTAGGGGACAAAGTGTTGCCGTAGAAGGCTCCATATTTGGAGTCGGCCGGATAGGCGCGCCATACCAGCCCGGGTCCTCGGAGAGCCTTGGCGAAATTCGCGGAATCGGTTCCACCCACAGGAATGGCGCCAATGGACGCCGGGGTGACGGCGGAGATCCGAGACCGCAAGCCAGCCACCGTATCATTGACGGTTTTTGTCAAGGCGTCCAGTTTTGTCTGGTCGGCTTTGCCTTTCACTGTATCGCTGAGCTTGGCGAGAGAGGCCTGATCGGCCTTTCCCGCCACTGCCGTCTGCAGCACCGACACCAAGCTGGCCTCGGCTTTCTTCTGGATGGCCGAATCGAGCGATGCGAAGTTCTTGTTCACGTCGTCGGCCTTGGCGGGGGTGCCGCTGGTGAAGGCGACAGGAACTGTCGCGAAGCTCGCCGTGGCGACCAAGAAGAGGGAAGGAATCGTGCGATTCATCGAAAGCGCTCCTGGAGAGGAATTAGGGAGTAGCCAATCAAAGATGCAATCGAGTCGAGCCCGCCCCAACACCGATATAGGGGAGACGAAGGGCGTTGTCATGCGACAAGGTTCGTAATTGGTGTCATCGGTGTGATCAGTACTTCGCGAGTGTCGCTGGTACAGCGGTTTGGTCGAGTTGGCCCCTATGTTTTCTTGGGGAATGCATTCGGCAAGACCAGTAGCGAATGCCGATATCTATCATTGCTGTGCTCACCCGAATGACCTGACGGCGCTCCCTGCGTGGAGTGTGTTCATAAACGGAGTCTTCGTGAGCCCCCTATTTTTGATTCGACGCGCGACTGCTTGCCTGATCTGTGGCGGCATCATCGCTTATGCCCAAACCCCGGTCGATTTGTCGGGAGCCGTCTACGACCAGGACTACAAACCTCGCATCGGTGTGGTGGTGAGCCTGGGGCCCGATCTTTCCGACACCACGGGTACCGACGGAAGGTGGGCCATCCAAGGGCAGATCGTGCCTGTCAAACAGCCCGCGATGCGCTCGGCAAATCTGCGCTGGCTGGGTGGGAATCTGGTCACCCAATTCGATGCGCCCACATTGGTGAGCGCGGACCTATTCGACGCGGTCGGGCGGCGCATGGCGAATTTTCCTGCACGTCTGGTACCGGCTGGAACGCAAGCCATTCCGTTGGATCTCCCCGCAGCCAGTGGAGCGCGATGGATGCGAGTTCGTTGCGGGAACACGTCGACGGTTCTATCCGCTCAATCGGGCGTTCAGGTTCCGTCCATCGCATTGCCGAGTAGTTTGGCGCGATCGACAGGAATTGTCGACAAGATCTTGGTTTACACGTTCCAAGGGCAGATCGTGACCGAAGAGCAACTTCCTTCGTTGATCCAGTCGGGACTGCTCAAGTGGATCCAGGATTACCGCATATCGGCTCCAATCACGCTCGATTCGAGAGTGAAAATCGACTCGGTCTGGGCTTGGTTCGTGGGTGGCTCGATGGCTCATCCGATGCGTGCACGCATGGCCTGCGACACCATCAACAAACTGATTTCTGGGCGTGTGTACACGGTGAAGCCTCAAGATCCAGCGGCGATCTACTCTTTCCGCACCTGGCTCAATGTCTACGGCAACGGCAATCGATTCACGGCGGTGTCCGATACCATTGGATTCACCACGGTGTTCGGCGACGTCGCATGGACGAAAGGTTTCGCGGCTGGAAATGCCTTCCCTGATGGCGTTATCGTCTCGCCGGACGTCGTGGAAATCGGAAACGAATTGAATCTGTCGTTGCGTTTGGCCTATCTGGACACGGCCAGCCATCACGTGAAGGATTCTGTCATCAATGCAGAATGGGATTTGGCCGATGGAAAGGGTTGGCGGGCTTCGGCAACGCTTCCTCCGTTCGCGACCGCCAAGTGGAATGCCGTGGGGAGCTACACCGTGAAACTGCGAGTGATGGACAAGGATTCGAATGCGGTGGAAATTTCCAAAATCGTGAACGTTGTGAATTCGAAAACCAAAATCCGGCTGAAAAACGCCGCCGATACGACGATCACGCCTTCCGACACGGTTTCGTTCGAACTGGAGGTGCGCGACACGTCCGGCGTGGCAAAAGTGATCTGGGACTTCGGCGACGGGACGTCGGATACGACGAAGACGGGAATTGTCCACGCCATCAAGCATGTCTATCCGGGGCCACTGGCGGTTCCCGTGAATTTGTTAAAGCGATTCGCTCTTGGTGTGACCGTGGTTGACGGCATGGGCGATACTACGCGTGTCGCCGGAGTTGCGCTTGTGAGCGTGATCAACGATGCTCCGGTCATCACAAACTTGCCGGATACGGTCTCCTTCGTCGATTCCACGATGAGGTTTTCCGTGAAGGCATCGGACAAAGGGAAAGTTGTTGGGTTCGAATGGAGCGTGGATGGAGTGAATTTCAAACCCGGAAGGTCCGACACGACGTTGAAGATGCCTGGTGTTTCGACATCCAGCTTCCGGGTGTATGTGCGTGCAATTGACGAAGATGGTTCCGTTTCAAGGATCGATACAGGAAATGTCATCGTGTATGGTTTGCTGAACGACACGCGCGCAGGCGCACTCGGTTCGTATCGAACGATTCGGATCGGCACGCAAACGTGGATGGCCGAGAACCTCAATGTTTCCGTCGACAGTTCCGTTTGCTACAACAACCTCGCGGCGAATTGTGTCAAATTCGGCCGTCTGTATCAATGGGCTGCGGCGATGGACCTCGACGCAAAATTCAACAATTCCGGTTGGAGCGGAGCAACTCCTCGGCAAGGTGTATGCCCATCGTTGTGGCATGTTCCCAGCGATTCGGAATGGACGATCCTGGGAGCGTCTCTCAACCAGGATGACAATATGAGCGAAGTTGATCGACAAGCGCGTATTCGGGACATGAATGCGTTTTCGGTACAGTTGTCGGGGCGCAATGTGCCGCCACTAGGGTTCGATTTGGATGGTTCCATGGCATTATACTGGTCATCGACGGAATATGGAAGCGTGCTGGCATGGAACAACCTGACAACAGGTGGATCGCCCAGTCGATCTTATACGAGCAAGACCAACTACATCAGTGTGCGATGCTTGCAGTAGAAGCATCGACGGAATCGTTTGATTTTATGATGAGGTAAGGCGCAGGATCTTGATCTTGGTGTGAAAGGGGGGGGGCTCACCTCCCCGAATACGCTTCGCTCAACCACTCCGCCAACGCATCGGCATCGCGCAGGCCGGTGTCCAGTCGCATACCCGCCGCCTTCTTGAGAGCGATGCAACCGTCGCCGCCACTGGCCAGATAGGAGTTGGTGGCCACCCGCACCGTGTCGGAATCCGTCAGGTCGCTCTTGGCTCCCGCAAGCCGGACCCCTACGATCCGATCGGACGAATCGCGCATGATCTGTGCTCCGGCCAGACCGACGCGATGCCCGTGGTGTGATGACAGATTCTGTACGGTCTTGGCGAGTTCCACGCCGGTCAACGTCAGGACAACCACCGCATTGTCGAACGGTGCCACCTTGAGCACATCCTCGCGGGTCACGGTGCCGGCGGCCAAATCGTCGCGCACGCCACCATTGTTCATAAGGCCCACCATGGCTCCCCACGAAGTTCCGGCGCTCAGCAGCGATTTCGCGCAGATCTCAAGCAACGTTCCGTCCTTGCGCGAAAGCGGCAACGGAAGCTTCGCCACCGGCGTGCGACGCAAACTGTCCAGCGGTGCGCCAAGCCGCGAAAGCAATGCCGACATCGCAGGGTCGGGCTTGAGGAAGCGCAGGAGACCCGGGCACGACATGCTTCTCTTGAGAGGGATGGCGACGGAGTCAGGCAGAATCTGTCCGCCAGAGCGGAGCGTGTCCGACGAAGGCAAAAACGGATGTCCTTCCCACGAAATCGCGCGGCCCTCGGCGTCGAATTCCAGGTCGATCTGACCGACCACCTTACCCCATTCCCACGCTTGCACCACAGGCACTTGCTCGCCGTCCTTGGTTTTGACCACCACCGGGTACGGTAGCTTGGTGTGGAGGCCGATCTGCGAAAATGCGGTGCCCATGCGCGTATGCGTATGGCCTCCCACGACGACAGAGACACCTGACAATTTCCGGGCGATCACGGTGTCGACATCGAGGCCAGCGTGGGAGAGCAGGACCACCACCGAAGCACCCTCGCGTCGCACCGAATCGATCGTGCGCTGCACGGATAGGGCCGAACGGAATTTGACATGCGCTCCGGGGGACGAAATCCCGGGGGTCTCGGGTAGCGCGACGCCGACGATGGCGACCTTTCGCTTGCCGAAAGAACGCAGGATCGCTGGACGGATTTTGCCGCGCAGGGTGGGTTCGTCGGAAACATCCAGGTTGGCGGCGACCACCGGGGCGCGCAGGGAATCCAGGAACGCGCCCAGCACACCGGGGCCTTGGTCGAACTCGTGGTTGCCGGGAACAAAGGCGTCGAAGTGCAACCGGTTCATTACGGCCGCGTCGGCCAGTCCCTTGTAGACCGAAAACCACGGCGTGCCGCTGAACTCGTCGCCGGCGTGCAGGTACAGGACATTGGACGAGACCAACCGCAATTGCGCGAAGGCGGTGGCCATGCGTGTCGCTCCTCCCGCCATGACTTGCACCGGTGGCGTGGTGGCGAGGTTCACGGGCGACGGATCCAGATGCGCGTGGATGTCGTTGACATGCACGAGGGTCAGACGGAAAGTGTCGTCGGGAGCGGCGCCAGCCAGGGTTGTCGCCAATCCCAACCAGATCGCGGCACGATGGAATCGATCCGGGCGCATGGGAGCTCCTTCGTTCGCCAAAACATCAAGGACGGAATTTGGCGAAATAATAGAAGGGTTCCGTTGCGGGAGATCGACGAACTCAATTCATCCCGACGTTTTTTCCGATAGGTCGCACCACATGGGCGCACCAGGCGAGACCTTCGTATTCGCGATAGCCTTTGGTGCGCGACGATCCCAGCAGATAGCTTGCATCTCCCACGCGGAACACCGACGAGGTCGTCTCGCCTTTGGCCAGACGCAAGGCTCGCTGCGGAAGATCGAGCTTGCTGCCAACCGCGAAGGTATCGGGGCTGGTGGTCTCGATCACTTCGCCTTTGGCGTTGGTGTAGAACGCTGCGCTGCCCTCGATGGTCTTTCCCGAAGAATCGCACGGCAGGCACGTTGACAAAATCTTACCGGCTTCGGTGTCCCAATCGAACAGGATGCCCAGCACTCCTACAGACTCGCCGGATCGGGCACCGCGCTTGCGCACACCGCCCGAATAGACCAGCGAGCGGTTCTTGGCTTTTTCGAGCAACGATTTCTGGACATCCTGCACCGCGAATTCCTGCGACCTTCCGGTGCGCATTCCCATCTGGAACCACGATTGGTCGGAGACGTTGATCTTCGCCAGCTCGTTGCGAAGCTCGGTGCGCGAGCACGCCACGATGTCGCCCGAGTCGTTGGCCAGCACGATGTTGCGGTACATGGTGTAACTGCCGTTGATGACCTTCAAGCGCTCGGAGGCTTTGTGGAAATTATCCGCCGTGGGATTTTCCAATGCGTTCCAGAAGTACTCGTCGGTGGCCCACCAACGGATGTCGGCGGCACGCTCGAAGAGATTGCGGTCCACCAGATCGATGGCCTGTTTGGAGAAATTTTCCAACGCCTTCAGGTTGAGTTCCAATTCGCCAAGCGCCATTTCCTTCAACAGGTCTTCCATGCGCGAGGTCACGAAATCGCCAGTGCGCGTGATCTGATTGAAAATGGGTCCCAAGGCGCCACCGCGCTTGCCCAATTTGCTCGCGAACACGATGCCGTTGAGCGAGATCAGTTGGATGGATTCCTTGTCGTCCTGCACGCGCAGGTAGGTCTGTTTGTTGATGTCGGGGATGATCCGCGAGTCCATCAGTTCTTCGGCGCTGATCCCGATTTCGTCGGCCGGTGCGGCCAATTCGAACAGGTGCGCTTTGGGGACGATCACATGCGAGCTCCAGCCAAGCCCGCTGTAATCCAGATAGCCGTCGGTGCGCGCCGAAAACACGGCCGATTCGAGTCCCTCGAAGACCATGTACTGCGAGGTGCGCTGTCCCGATTCCAAGGTGCGGTTGCCGCGCGGCAGATGCGCAGTCTGGCCCGGTTGTAGGCAGGCAGGATCTGTCGAGGCGATGATGGTGCCTTGGCTGTCGGTGAACATGGAAAGCGCCCCTTCGACGGTTTCGCCTTTCTCGTCGCGTGGCATGTACTCCTCCAGGATCAGCGCCGCCTCGCCTTGGAAATCGAAGAACACGCCCAACGCCCCGATGCCTCGCCCGTTCTCGTTGGACGATTCGCGCACCGCAGTGGCGTACACCAGCGAAAGACAATTTTCGACAGCCGATGGCCCAAGGTCCTGCGCGTGGTACTCGGTGCCGTTGCGGGTTTCAAGAGCCTTGCGAAACCAGGTCTCGCCGGAAATGGACAAGCCGAGGATCCGTTCGCGTTCGTCGGGATTGGCGTTGGCAACAATCCGCCCGTCGTCTGTGGTCAGCACGATGTCGCGGTAGAGCGTGTAGGAATGGCGAATGTCCTCCAGGCGGTCGCACGACAACTTGATGGAGCCGTCGAGCTCCTCCAAGGTGCGCGAGAACACTTCCATCTGTTTGCGGAAGGCGCCGTGTGGACCGCGGTCGGTGCGCCAGGCTTCAAAGCGCAGACGGAAATTGGCAAGCGCCCCGCTTTGCAGCAAGGTGGGGAAGTCGGCGAGTTCGGCGAAGATCCCGGCCAGCGAGCTGTCCAGATGGTCGGCGCCCACCGACCCGCTTGAATCGACGACAGATTCTGACGTACTCGGCAACTCGTCGCCGGTGAACAATGCCACCAACCTGCGCGACTGCTCCAGACCGCGTCCGTAGCTGGCAAGGCATGCCGAGAACGCCGTCTCCAGCGCCCACCAACGCACGTCGCAGGTGCGCTCCAGTAGATTTCTGTCAAGCGTATTGATCTTGTTGTAGGCGGTTGTGGTCAGAATGGAGCGGTGCAACGCTTCCTTGGCCACGTAGTACTGGTCGAACAGTTTCTTGGTGACGTCCAACAGGTCGCCGGAAAACGACTCCACCCGCTTCATGAGCTCGGTGATCTGCTCCTGCTCGGTGGGGTTCTCGGAAATCTCGACGGCGGTCGATTCGCCTTGGTTGCACACCGGCAACAGGCCGTTGAGCTCGCTCACGATGCGTTCGTAGAATTCCCGGTGCTCGAACCGGATGGCCGGATCGAAGATGCTGAAGCGCTTTTCGGCGGTTGCGGATTTCATGGGGTTTCTTCCTTGCGAGGCAGGAGGTCCTCGACCAATCGGGGAATGGAGATCAGGGTCATCAAACGGTCGTTCACTTTCATGACGCCTTCGACGTGTCGTTCGGCCACATGCGCCGGGGGTGGGTGGAATTCCAGGCGTTCGCCGTCGAGCACGCCTTGCACTTCGTCGACGATCAGCACCAAAGGCTCGCGGTGCGAGTCCAGGCCCATTTCGCGGGCCTCGTTGGGCAAGGCGTCGGTGGTTTCCAACACGATGAACTTGCGTTTGTCGGTATGAGCGTATCCGTGTTCGGGCCCCAGCAACGAGCGGCGCAAGTCCAGCGCCACGGCGGTGCGTCCACGCAGGTTGACAAGTCCTGACACACGAGGATCGTGGCCGGGAACGGGAAATACGTCGACGGGCTTGCCGATTTCCTGCACCAGCATCACAGGAATTCCGAACAGGTGCTCGCCCACCAGAAAGGCCGCGTATTCCATTCAAATCTCCCTGTGCGCGTGTGCGCCGCTTGCCAGCAACCGGTCCAGGCACCGCAGCACCTTGTCCTTGTCGAGCTTGATCTCGTAGGCGTCGAACCCCGCCTCGAATCCCTTCTGGATGTTGGCCTCGCCTTCCAGCGAGGTGAGGGCCATCACCGGAATCTTGGACAGGCGCGGATCGGACTTGATCATCGAGACCAGTTGGTAGCCGTTCATGACGGGCATCTCGATGTCCGAGACCACCACGTCGTAGCTGTTGGGATTGCGTCCCAGCTCGTCGATGGCTTCGCGTCCGTGGGTGACGGCCACCACGCTGCGGATGCCGTGCGACTTGAAGTACTGGACCACCAGTTGCCGGAAGAACAACTGGTCCTCGGCCAGCAGGATGCGGCAATTCTGCACGCTGGGGCGCACCTCGCAGCGGTACCTGTCAGGATCCGACTTCTGCAACAGCGAGTAGATGTCCAACAGGCTCACGAGCCGCCCTTCGTGGAAGAAGGTTCCCATCACGCCTTTCTCGTCGGCTTCCTTGGTGTTGATGTCCTCGCCCAAAATGATGGTCCCCTCGATGCGCCCGGCGATGATGGCCGTGGGGTAGGCCATGCGCGACGGGGTGAGCACCACGAACGACCGGCGCGACAGATCCAGCGGGGTCACGTTCAGGTGTTTGTCCAGACGCAGCAACGGCACGCTGGCGCCGTGGCGTTGGATGAACTCGCGGGTTCCCACGCGACGGATTTCGTCGATGGAACAGCGGTCGACTTCCGAGAGCAGGTTCACGGGAATCGCGAAGTATTCGCCTTCGGCGTACGAGAACACCACCACGCGCTGTTCCACTTCGCGCATGGAAGAGCGCCCCATGTGCGCCGCGAAGGTGCGGGAACGGTCGACGAAATCGAGTTTGGCCGCCTCGACCATGCCTCCGATGTCCAAAATGAGGGACACCATGCCGTTGCCAAGAATTGTCGATCCCGCGAACACGCGCCTCCCTTTGAGCAGTTCGGGAGGTCGGCGCACCACGATCTCCTCGGTGCCCACGATGCGGTCGACCAGCACCCCGAACCAGTTCTGCTTGTAGTGCAGCACGATCAGAAGGTCGGCGCGATGGCGCCGGTCGGGCTGCCCGCGGCGTTCGCCTTCGCTTGACGGATTCTGTCGCGACCTGCGATCGCCCACGTGTTCGCGCCGTTCCGGACCCGATTCGCCGGTGGGCCCCGCGTAGGTGCGCGGAATCCCCAGGATGTCTTCCAGATGCACCAGCGG
>JBDKGS010000116.1:0-12258 GCA_039798065.1 Fibrobacterota bacterium
CCCTACGGCGCCGATTTCCGTTACGACGGAGACCCCCTCGCGCTGGAAGGCCCGCCTAACAAATTCCGGCAACCCCGTGGCTGGAGCCACCTTGCGCATCCTCGGCTCGTCGGATTCCGTCAAAAGCGCGGCCGATGGCCGTTTCGATCTCCTCCGTTCGGCTTCGAGAAGGGAATGGATCGCGATCCGGTTCGCCGATGGCACACAACGCGAGATCTTGCTTCCCGCCCTCGTCGACTCGCTCCTGGCGCTCCCCGACCACGATTCCGTCCTCCTCGACGACTTCGAGAATCCCGACAACCGATCGCGTCTGGGTTCGGCCGTCGGATCCGGATGGTGGTTCGTCAACGACGACTCATTGTCGCAAGGGACCAGCAAAGCCTTCCCTGCAGGAATCACCAAGAACATCCGGCCCGCCTACTCCGACAGCGACGCGTACGAGAAGACCAGCCTTGCCATCCGGTTCGAGGTGGACCAGAGCCACATCATCCACTACTGCCAGCTTGGTCTTCTCCTGTCCGACAGCGGAGCATACATGGATCTCTCCGGCCTCGACTCCATCTCCTTCATGGCCAAGGGGACAGGTTTTGTCCGGCTTCTCTTCGGCACCCGCCTGAGCATGGAACCCACTTTGGACCCCCTCGGCATGACGGGTGTGAACCTGACCATTCCCGACACCTGGACACGGATGGTCGTGCGTCGTTCCGACATCCTCCCGGCCTCGGGATCCCGTTCCGCGAACCAGGGCATCCCGTGGTCCATCGAATCGAAGACAGTGCGCACCATGGTCTTCTTCTTCGACATGTCGGCGTCGCTGCAACTCGACGATATCGTGTTCCACGGCCCGAAATTGACGGACCTGCGACCAAAGCCATGATCCATGGGTCGATCGGGTGATTACCATTGGCTCCACATGACCGACTCGAATCCTACTTCCACTCTGCTGGACACCCTCCTATCCGACGCCAAACTTTCCAACCACGACGTCGTCGTGGCTTCCGAGGGCAAGCTCAACCACAAGAACGTCCAGAAGGCCCGCACCGGCAGCCGCCCGGTGACGGATCGTGTCGCACGTACCCTCACCGACGTGGTGAACGCGCTTCTTCTACCCGAAGAAAAATGGACACCGCGCAAGCTGTTCCCGGGATTCCCGCGCGGCAAAGCCGTGGTTCCTGCCGGACAAAATCCGTCATCCACCGAGGATGGCGACGAGGAATGACCCCTCGCACCGCCGAAGAATGGGCCGAGGCACTGGAGCTGTCCCCGCACCCCGAAGGTGGATGGTACCGGGAAACCTGGCGCGCCGGTGAAACCATTCCCCAAGGCGCCCTGTCGAACGGTTTCAAGGGCGACCGGTCCGCGGGAACCTGCATCTATTTCCTGCTTCGTGGCGGATTTCCAAGCCGGTTGCACCGCATCGCTTCCGACGAAATCTGGCACTGGTACCAGGGTGCGCCGATTTCCGTCCACGTTCTCCACGCGGATGGTACCTACCAGGAATTGTCCATTGGACAGGATCCGTCGGCGGGTCAGACGTTCCAGGCCGTGGTGCCCGCAGGAGCATGGTTCGGCGCCGAGTCTCGCGGCGAATGGTCGCTGTGCGGCTGCACCGTCTCGCCTGGTTTCGACTTCGCCGATTTCGAATTGGCCCAACGGGAGGCGATGGTCGCCTTGTTTCCAGCCCATCGAGAATTGGTCATCCGACTGGCCTGATTCGGATCGCTCCTAATCGCAGCAGCAGCCGCGACGCCGGGCGTGTTCGCGGTAGAGCGTCTCGTACTGGGTCACGATCGAGTCGATGGAAAAAAGCCGGATGGCGCGTTCTCGACCAGCGATACCGAAGGCTTTGCCCATGCTGGGAGTCGCAAGCAGTCGCACGCAGGAAGTCGCCATGGCGTCCACATCGCCCACCGCATGCAGGAAGCCTGTCACTCCGTGTTCGACGACCTCGGGCAATCCACCCGCCACGGCGCCCACCACGGGCACCTCGCAGAGCATGGCTTCCAGCGGCGCCAGTCCAAAACTTTCGCCATCCGATGGAAACAGGAACACGTCCGCGTTGGGGATGATCCTGGACACGTCTTCCACGATGCCCAGCAGACGGATTCTGTTGCGCACCCCTTCGCGTTCGGCGGTCTCCAGCGCCAGGCTCAGATCGGGTCCCTCGCCCGCAAGCGCCAGCACGCCGTCCACACCCTGCGCAACGGCGCGCGCGAACACCTTCACCACGTCCTGCACCCGCTTGACCGGACGAAAATTGGAAACGTGCAGGAAGATCTTGCGCCCTTCGTCGCCGGGCAAGAAACGCGGATCGCGGGGACGCGGCCTGAAGAGTTCGTGGTCGGCGAAGTTGTGGATGCGTTGCACCGGCTTGGTGGGCTCGAAGACGGATTCCGTCACATCCTTGAGCCAGTCGGAGACCGCCGTGACGGCGTCCGATCGTTCCAGACAGAATCTGACCATGCTCTTGTAGGACGCGTCCTGGCCCACCAAGGTGATGTCGGTGCCGTGCAACGTGGTGATGATGGGCGAATGGCAGGGAGCGAGCATTTCGCGGGCCAGGATGGCGGCGGCGGCATGGGGAATGGCGTAGTGGACGTGGAAGAGGTCGAGCTTGTGGTTCTTCCAGACCTCGGCGAGCTTGGCCGACAACGCCAGCATGAACGGCGTGTGCTCGAACACGGGGTAATGGAGCGCACGCACTTCGTGGAAGAAGACGCCGGGCTCGGGCTCGCTGCGCAACCGATGCGGAATGGTGGATGTCACGAAATGGATCTCGTGGCCGCGCCGGGCGAGCATGCGCCCCAGCTCGGTCGCCAAGACGCCGGAGCCGCCCGCGGACGGCACGCAACTGATCGCGATCTTCATGCTAGAAGTCCCTCGAGGACAAGGCGCAGGGATCGACAATTTCCGGCAGCTCGTCGCAGAAGAATCCCTCGGCGTATCCTGCGCGTATCCGGCTTCCGAGGAACCTTCCACGCGATTCGAGAAGCTCGTGGAAGGAGGTGCCTGAAATGGGTGTCGCGGGTCCCTTCGCGCCGAATTGGGAGCCGTATGCCGCGATCGCTTGCCGACGGATTCCCCAGGTGTAGGTCACATCGACGCAAAAATCGGGTTCGCCGTCGCGGGCGCCCATCCAGTGGAAGATCCGCGATGGACGGAACGCGTCGCCTTCCAGGGGATACTTGGACAGGCCCGCCAGGAAACCCATTTCTCGCACCAGTTTCGCGACCTGCTCGTGGTCGGGATGCCGGTCGTGCAGCGGATGCGTGAACACCACGCGAGGTCGACAATTTCTGACGAATTCGGCGAAGCGTGTGCGAAGGTCGGGGTCGCGGCTATCCAGGAACCCATCGCGGAAACCCATGTTGTGTCGCTCGACCCCAAGGATCTTCGCGGCCTCATCGGCCTCCACCAAGCGCTCTTCGGGTGTTCCGCGGGTGCCCATCGAGGCGTCCGACAGATCCAGGATCGCGCCACGGCGCCCGGCTCGGACAAGTTTCGCCACGGTACCGGCCATGCCCAGTTCGACATCGTCGGCATGCGCGCCCACGCAAAGAAAATCGAGATCGGTCATTTCGCCTCCCAGACCACGTGGACAGGTTCGTCGGGATCCATCTCCTCGGCAAGCCTGCGCAGAAGATCGGGTTGACCAAGGTGATGCTCCAACGCCCACGGCGAAACCGAACGTTCCTGCAAGGCGCCGGATCCTGTCAGATGCCAAAGTCGCTTCAGATCGGCGAGCTCCCGCGAATGATCGAACGCCAACGAGTTCAGCCGGTTGTGGTGGAGACGCTTCTCGAAAGCCGCCAATTTCCGTCCCAAGGACTCCAGGGCGGGTTCTGTTTCGGAACCGGCGAGTTGCTCCAAATAGTCGGCGCGGGCATCGCCCCAGGTCTTGACCCACAACCGTTCTTCCGGATGCTTCGCCTGCAGGAAGGCTTTCTTCAACGGATCCCAAGGCCCGCTGGCACGAACTGGGGGTTCCCACCCGGCGATCCTCGCGGTTTCCCACGGCCCCGAGGGGAGGATGGTGCACGAAGCGCGCGGAAGCGCCGGCGCCAACGGCGCTCCGATCTTCTGCGACAGGAGTCCCATGCACGCGAAGTAGGCGTACTCGCCAGGCCCCAGCACGTGGGCAGCCACTGGGAAGATTTCCTCCGCCGCGAAGGGACGCGAAACCACGTCGTGGGAAAAACGTTCGGGCTCGCGATCGAGGGTGGAGGGCAACGACTTGACGGAAAGCGTCCAGCCCTCTCCGTCGGAGAGGACGCCGTCGGCCACGGAAATGCGGCGACGCGAATTGTCGTCCCCGATGCGGAACAGACGCAATTTGTCGGGCCAGGAGCGGATGGCGACGTTCAGCCCCGCGGCCGATGCGGCCGTCATTCCCGCCGCCAAGGCCTTGTGGATCCCCTCGGGCGACCGACCGAAGGTCCGGTAGGTCCGATGCGCAAGCAGGCGCAATTCCGGCCACCGGGCATCGACGACCACAAGCCGATCGCCGAACCAGTGCCGCAGGCACGCCACCATCAGGCTCGAGAGGTCGGTCGGTTTGCGGTCGAGGATGGAATGGAGGCCTGACTGCGGCCAATTTTTGTCAACCCAATTCGTCAGCCCCATCGGGTCGGGGAAGGGCAGATCCCCGACGGGCTTGCGTTCGCCCGCCTCTCCTGGATGCGAATCGAGCAGCGCCCCGGTGACGGAATCCGACAGGTAGCGGACCTCGGAAAGATCCGAATCGTCCCCGGCCACCCAGAACAAGGCGCGCACGGGCAGACCCAGTTTCGCCGACATGCGTTCGGCATGGACGATCGCCGTATGGGCCTTGAGCCATACGAACAAGGGCCCACCCGCCACTCCCGGCTGCTGCCCGGTGAGGACCACCGGCGCGACTCCTGACAAAATTTGACCCAACGACTGGGCTGCGGCCTTGCCTTGCCCGTCGGCGACGCGCTGTTGCAGGCCCATGGATTCAGAGGGCTTCCATTCTCGAGCCGGTTTCCAGCCCTCCAGCAAGGCTAGGCGACGTCGCAGGACGGGCAGCGACGCGTCGTTGCCGCCGGGAAGCAGGTTGGACGCCACCGAGGGCACCAGGCTCGTCCACGGCTCGCACGGATGCGGCCTGATCCCGGCACGATGCAGACTCAACACTTCCTCCAGAGGATGGCTTGACGGGAACTGTCAGGCATCGCGGGAGCGCCCCGGGCATCGCCGAAGATGAATGTCCGTTCCAGCCCGAGGGAAGAGGCCAAACGGTCGATGTCGTCGAGTTCCCAAAGTCGCACCCGTTCAAAATACTGGTCCGGAGGACATCCGCCCCGTTCCACCGTGATCGTCTTCACCACCTGGTCGCCCACGATGGCCCGCTCCTGCACCACGCGTCCCCCTTCGATGGCTCGTTCGTCGCGCGGCACCAACGTGGATCGCACGTGCGCCGGATTCGGCAAATCCTGGAAGAACCAACCGCCGCGACGCACCAGGGCGGCAAGGCTCGCGAACAGGGCCGCATCGTCAGAGGGCGTATCGAGATATCCGAAGACCGTGAAGAAGCTCGCCACCAGCCCGAAGGATTCGGAGCGAAACGGCGGATGACGCAGATCGGCGCAGGCGACGGGGCCGCGACGTTGGGAAACGGCGCGTGACAAAAGGTGTCTGGACAGGTCCACACCCACGGCCCGGCAACCCTGTTCGCGAAGGCAGGACAGATGTCGTCCGGCGCCGCAACCGGCATCGAGGACCGGATGATCGATTTTTCCCGTCCGGAAAAGAAGAGAGGCCACCTGGTCGGCGGCCTCTGTTGGATCACGATGGCTGTAGAGCTCCTCGTAGAGAGGGCCGAACCAGGAGCGAAACCACTCCTCCATCGCTATGGCCTCAGGACAGCGCGGCGGCGCGGCCCAGCACGGCGACGGCTTCGAGGGCCTCCGCAGGCGAGAAGTTGCTGGAGATCCAGGCGTCGGCATTGCGACGACGAGCCTTGATGCGGGTGGGCTTGCGCTTTCCGACCACGCCGAAAGGGCAACCCATGAATTCGGGAAGCACGTCGAAGTAGCGGTACAGGCTGGCGTGGCGGACCCAGGTCTTCTCTTCCACCAATACGGCGTCGCACTCGGGCAGACCACCGTTGTCCAGCGGATATTCGCCGCGAACCGCGTTGACCTGGTGGCCTTGGCCGCCGACGGCCTGACGGAAATTGTCGGAGATGGATGCGTCGTCGCAGACGAGTACGAGCTTCATGATTTGTTCCTCTGACTGGCGGTGAAGCCTGATTGCGGATCGGACGACGTTCTCGGCGATCCGTAAATACGCCCGGCGGGGCTCGAACCCACGACCTACGGATTAGAAATCCGTTGCTCTATCCAGTTGAGCTACGGGCGCCGGAATCGGGTGATACCCCGTTTGCAAGAAGTACAACGTAGGCAGTGAATTCGATGGTGTCTACTTCTCGCGGGTGGCGGCCGTCTGCAACGCCGACTTCGCGGCGAGCCGGACCATTTCTTCGGGGTCCCGCGCGAGGGAAGTCAGGATCCGGATCGCACCGCTTCCGTTCAGGCGGCCCAGCGCCATCGCAGCCTCCAGCCGAAGGCTCGAAGCGGGATCCTGCGACAGTCCGTCGAGTCCGCTCAGATCGGATTCCCTGGGCTCGTCCGACAGCGTGATGGCGGCCTGTTTGCGTTCCCCCAAAGGCCCGGTCTCGTCCAACGCGATGCGCCACAGCGCTTGGCGCGCCGAAGCCCCGCCAGCCAAAATCCGTCGTCGCAGGACGGCCATCGCGACAGGGTCCACGGTGCCCTCCGATTCGGCACGCATCGCAAGTTCGGCGACGTCGGCTCGCAACATCCGCTGCTGGAGCAGATCGACGACAGGCTGCAAGGCGTTGGCGTCGAACACCGTGGCAGGACACTTCACCACAGGCATCGGAGCCGGCTGGACGGCCCGCAAGCGTGGCAGATCCCACTTCACCGAGAACCACCAGCCTGGGTTGCCGATGCCGTCGGTGGCGCCGCTCGGTGGATCGTTGAAGAACCCGAAGGCCCCTTTGCGATAAATCCACGATTGGAATTCGCTGAGACCGCCCGCGAGCTCAAGATCCTTGATCTGCACCGACAGCCCAAGGCTGTTGCGGAAGGTGGCATCCTCCCACGAGGCTTCCCAACCGAGCGCTATGGGCCATTTGAACGCCGTTTCCAACGCGAATTTGGGAACGAACTCGAAACCGTCGGTGGTCGGACTTGCGGTGACCGCACCCCGCGCGCGCAGGAACTCCCAGGTCTGCGCGGCGGAAATCCAGGCGCGTCCCGGCACCCATGTCAAATTCTGACTATCCCGCCCGAACAGATGGCTTTCGACGGGAAACAGGAGTTCGTCGATTCCGATCGCAAGGTCGGTGGGGCCGTCGACCTCGGACAACAGGTTGACCTTCAGCCCAAGGCCGATGCCTTCCGAAATGGAGGCTTCCACCGCCAGACGATCGGTCACCGACGTCTCCAACCCGATCGCGTAGGGATGGCGAACGACAGGTTCCGTCTGCGGCGGATCGGTCTGGAACTGGTTGTTCAGGAAGCCGGCGCGCAGCCGGCCGGGTTCGTCTACGCGTGGTTCCGGGGTGAACGGGGTGGCGCTCCCCCAGGCTTGCGCGACAAGGAAGCTCGCGGCGGCAAGTCCAGCGAAACGCGCATGGGGTCGATCTCCGACGTGTCCAATTCTCTCCACTGACCTGCCTCCAGTCCGTCGAGAGTCCATTGTCCCACGCCGATACGGCACAAGTCCAGCACATCGCGCTCCAAAACTTCCATCATGCGCCGAATCTGGCGATATCGCCCTTCGCGCAGCTCCAAAGTCACGAATCGCCCCTTTTCCCAAGCCAACACGGGTTTGAGGGGTGCTTCGCCCGGAAGCACGATGCCGCCTTCGCGGATACGTGACAGATCCTGTTCCGACAGCGGCGCGTCCAGCTCCACCACGTATTTTTTGGGATGGTCCCAGCGGGGGTGCGTCAGGCGGTGCAGCAGCTCGCCGTCGTCGGTGAGGACCACCAGGCCGCGGGAAGGGAAGTCCAGGCGACCAGCGTACACCAGACGCTTCATGGACTCCGGCAAAAGATGGTAGATGGTCGGGCGCCCCTGCGGATCGTCTCGGGTGGTCATGACATTCGCCGGCTTGTGGAACAAGACAACACGGCTGCCTTCGGTGGCGAGGACCCGCTGGCCATCGACTTCCACGATGGAATCGTCCGTCACCTGGATCGACAGGCTCTTGACCTTTTCGCCGTCCAACGTGACACGACCGGCGCGAATGACATCCTCCACCGAGCGGCGCGAACCGACTCCGCAACTTGCCAGAAAACGGTTGATCCTCACTTGAGCTCCCCCATGGCATCCAGAAGTAGACCCCAACGCAAACCCAGATCCGACACGCAGGCGGTTTCCGGCTTGAGATGCTCCAAGGTGAACCGCAACACGGCCAACCCCGAAGTGATGATCTCCGATCGACCCGCCGAAAGACCTGGCACCTTGGCGCGCAGATGCACAGGCAGTTTGTCGAGCTTTTCCAACCACTTGTCGATGAGTTCGACGGACAATTCGTGTCCTTCGACCTTGAGCCCGTCGTAATCTGTCAATCCCAGTTCCATGGCCACCAGCGTGGTGGCGCTTCCACCCACCGCAACCAGGGTGCAGCCGGCATAGTTGGGCTTTTTCACTTCGGCTTCGCGGAACGCCAGTTTCACATGCTTGAGCAACGCCTCGCGGGTCTTTTCGCGGAACATCTCGTGCATCCGCACCGCGCCTAGAGGCATGGACACGGCGCGTTTGCCGTTGTCGATCTCGAGACTTCCGCCGCCCAGGTCGATCACCACCAGCTTCTTGGCCTCGGGATACCTGGCCGCGACCGCGCGCCGGACCAGACGCCCCTCTTCCTCGCCAGTGAGCACCACGGGCTCCACCCCAAGCACCTTGCGCACCACCGCGATGGCCTCTTCGGGGTTGGCAGCCTTGCGGACGGCTTCCGTCATTCCAACCGAACGCAACCGCGCACCCACCAATGCCAGCGACTTGCGGAATTCCACCAGGCTGGCTTCCAGGCGAAGCAGCGCCGAGATCGACAGATTCTGTCCAGGCTCCCAATCTTTCCCGATGCGGCAGATGGATTCCTTCTGCAGCTTGGCCACCCAACCGGCAGGGGTCTTCTCGGCAACCAGCAACAGGGCTGAATTGGTTCCTACGTCGACAACGGCCTCAAGCATCGGCTTCGTCCAGCGCGGGATCCACGGGAACCTCCGTCTTCACGGCACCGGGCTGAGGAGGCTCCAGACGTTTGCGGAATTCGTCGGTCATGCGAGCCGGATCCTTCAGCAACACCCCGGCATGGGAGACGGCTTCCTCCACGGTGTCGGCGCCGAATTTCGTCAGCCAACCAGCGACCATGTCGCCGGTGGTGGACCCGAGCGCGACGCCTTCCTTCAGTTCTTGGGCGAGCCCCAATGCCAGGCGCACCCCCAAGCCTCGGAAGCCATCTTCGCGACTGGCGATGAGCTGGTCGAGGCGTTCGATGCGTGCTTTGAGGTCGTCGGTCGGATTCAGGTCGGGCGTTTCCATCAGCTGCGGAAAGGTAGCCGCTCGAACCCCCGTTGCTCGCCACGAACGCAGCCGCCTGTATCACCCTACTTTGGATTGCCTATCTTCCTGCACAGCATGATCGAATTCGTCCGTGGCAAAGTGCACGCCCGCGAGCCGGGCCGTCTGGTGATCGACATCGGCCCCTTGGGCTTGTCCGTCGACGTCCCCGCAAGCGTGGCTCTCCAAGCCCCGCCCCCGGGCGAAAACATCGTCCTGCAAACCCATTTCCTGGTGCGCGAGGACGCGATGCAGTTGGTGGGATTCTCTTCCGACCTGCAAAAGCGGATGTTCCTGTCGCTCACCAGCGTTTCGGGAATCGGCCCTAAGGTCGCGCTCAAGGCGTTGGGAGAAATCGAACCCGGCGAACTGGCAGGAGCCATCGTACGAGGCGATGTGGCGCGCCTCACCAAACTCCCCGGTATCGGCAAAAAAACCGCCGAGGTGCTGGTGGCCCACTTGCGCGATGCCATGGGCAAATCAGCCAAGAGCGGGAGCATCCCTGTTTTGGCGTCCAACGCCGCAACCGGAACCGCTGCCACCTTCCATTCGACGAATTCCGACGCCGTTTTGGCCCTTCAAGCACTGGGCCTGGACGCCGCCCGCGCCAACCAGGCCGTTGCCAAAGCTGAAGAATCCCTGCAAGGGACGGAATTCGACACCTCGAAACTGGTTTCGGAAGCACTCCGCAGAATTTGAACCCTAGGACCTAACCGGGTTGCGGGTGGTGTCCATCGGACACGAGCACCTGAATCCCCGGCCCTGCGATCTACCTTCCTTTCCCTGGTTTGTTAGATACGCTTTGTGGCATCGGACTTCCCTGTGAGTATTGCCTTTTGGAGGAATCGTGACGACTTCGTGGTACATGATGGAAACGGTTGCAGGCAGCGACGAATCCCGCAAAACGGCTCTACCCAAGAATCCAGTCGAATTGCTCGCTCTTTTGGAACAACACGTTCGCGATGGCAAACACCTGCGTGAAGCCTCGTTGGAAGGAGCCTTGCTTCACGGCATCCAGTTGCGCAAGGCCGACATGGAATGCATCAACCTTTCTCGCGCCGATCTTTCCGACGCGAATCTGCGCGGCGCCGATCTGGAAGACGCCGAGTTGGGGCACGCCATTCTCGCAGGCGCCAACCTCAAACACGCCGATCTTTCGGGAGCCAATCTGCAAGGAGCCGACCTTCGAGGCGCGAACCTTCAGAAAGCCAATCTCGAAGGCGCAGATTTGTCGGAAGCCGATTTGACGGGAGCTTCCCTCGCCGGTGCCAATCTGGACGACGCGGTGCTGGTTCGAGCCAAGTTCGTGAAAGCCGATCTGGCGGAAGCCCAGTTGAATCGAACCGACTGCCTGGAAGCCGACTTCCGGGAGGCTCGCATGATCGATGTCGACCTTGTGGAAGCCCGCATGATATCCACCGATCTCCGCGGCGCGAACCTCATGCTCGCCGAGTTCCAGGGTGCACTGCTTCGCCATGTGAAGTTCGATGGCGCCGGATTGGGTGCCGCCGATTTCACGGGCGTTACGGTGGAGGAAACCGATCTCACCCAGGCCGAACTGGACCACGCGACGGGCGTGCCCCGCAAACATTCGCGCCACTGGAAAACCGTGGTGCACAGCCGCGACGACGCGCGCATCCTGCTGCAATCTCATGACGAACTTCTACCCGCCATCGAACAGGCCGCGATGGAAGGCAAAAGCCTGCAGTCCGCCGACCTGGCTGGTGAAGATCTGTCCCGCGCGATGCTCCAGGAAATCGACCTTCGCTGGGCCGATCTTGAAGGCGTGAAGTTCGAAGGCGCATTGCTGTCGGCGGCGCGCATGCGCGAAGCCCACCTGACAGAAGCTGTCCTGACCGACGCCGACCTCGAGGACGCCCACATGCAGGACGCTTGGCTGGAACGCGCCGATCTTCGCAATACCAATCTGCAAGGCGCATGCCTGGAAGGCGCAGACCTGACTGGCGCCAATCTGGGCAACGCCGATCTGCGACGCGCGAACCTCCGGGGCGCGCGTCTGTCCCAAGCCAACATGGTCGGAGCCCGCCTGGACGGTGCCGATACCGAGGGAGCCGTGTTCGGGGAGTCCGAGTCGTGAACCGCCTCGCGCTCCTTGGCATAGCGATCTGCTTCGGCGTCGCCGACGCCCAGGACGATCGGCTGGAGCTGGCGCGAAAGTTCGCTGGCGCGGGCCAGTACACCCAGGCCGTTTCCGAATACCAGAAGGCGCTCGAGAAGATGCCGTCCCAGGCGAAGGTATGGGTGGAGCTTGCCGAAACGCGGATGGCCGCAGGACAGCCTCAAGGTGCCGTGGGAGATTTCGCCCGGGCTGTCCGGTTGGAACCGACCAATCTGCGCGCCCAGAAGGGCCTTGCGACCGCCGCCGAGAAAACCGGAAACCTGCAACGCGCCCTGCTCGAATGGCGCCGTGCCTCGCAGTTGGCATCGGGGCCGGAACAAGCCGATGCCGAATCGAATGTCGAGAGGATCATGGTCGCGCTTGGCCTTGCGCCTGCGCAGGCTCCGGTCGATACGCCAAAAACTGTCGCCGCGACGGTCGCGCACAAGACCGTACCGAGCAGCGCTCCGGCCAAGGTGAAAGCGGAAGAATCGGACCCCGCCGACATCAAGAAGGCCGTGG
>JBDKGS010000117.1:0-12247 GCA_039798065.1 Fibrobacterota bacterium
CCCAGATCGAACGAGTTGGCGCGCCAAACCGCCTGGGCGGTCAGCGAAGCCGTTGCTGCGGCCGTCAGAGGCGCCGACATGGACCCCCAGACAAAATCCGTCTCGGTACCCGCGCGAGCGGCGTATTCCCACTCGGCTTCGGTGGGTAGGCGGTATCCGGATTTTGTCAGATCGGTTTTGACGCCGACCAACGAGGCGTGCGAGTTGGCTCCGTCCCGGGTGGTGTAGGAATAGACCGTGTCGAGCCCTTCCTTCTTGGAACGTGCGTTGCAGTACAGGATCGCTCCACCAGCGGTGACGCCGTACGCCGGGAACTTCGGCCCCAGCCCGAATTCATGGTTCCAATCGATGCTTGCGGTGTAATCGGGATGCGCGGATTTCATCAAGCTGTCGTACAAGGCTTGGGTGGTTTCGACGGTGTCCATCCAGAAATCACCGGTGAACTTGACCGAATGCCGAGGCGATTCGGGCACGTCGAATTCGTCCCAGACCAGATTTGAGCCCATGGCGAAGGTCTTGCCCGAGGCCACGATCCTGACCTGGGTGCCGGACTTCGCCACGGTTCCCGTTGGAATCCACGGCTCGGACGCGATGAGCGTCTTGGTCAGGCCGGATTTTGTCAGGGCGTCGGCGAACATGGTGTCGCGCAGGAAACCCGACTTGGTGATTTCGAGGATTCCGGTGGCGCCCGCAAGACTGCGGTAGGCGCCGCTTCCCGCGCCAGACCAGCTCGAAACGGGAACACCGTTTCGCTTGATCCGCACCAACAGGGAAAGGGTGGAATGCGCGGGGATGTGGGCTTTGCCATCGGTGAAGGAAAGGTCGCGGCCGATGGTCTTTCCGTCCAGCGCAAAGACGTCCATGGTGGTGGCGGCGTCGGCCCCGGCCCATTCGACGGTTCCTGTCAAGAGCGAGACGCGTGGGGCTGGTGTTCGGAAATGGCTTTTTATAGCCACGTCCTTGGAATCACCAGTTACGGTGAAGGAGCCGGTCGCACCGGTCACCACGGCCGATCCGGTCAAGCCTTGGAACGAAACGGTTGCTCCGACCACAGGCTTGGCGAATTCGTCGACGATGGTTCCCGAGAGCTGGATGTCGCCGGCCCAAAGCGCGGTGCCGGCGGCGAAGAAGAGGATCGATGATGGGGTGTTCATGGGAGTCCTCTGTTTCAGCGAGTGAGTGCGAAGGTACGGGAGCTTGCCGTGCCGTTGGCAACGATTTGCGCGACGTAGGTACCGTTGGTCCACGAGTTCGTGGAAATGTCCAGACGGGGGTTGGCCGAGGACGTTTCGAACCGAAGGTTGCCCTTGGCATCCAGGATGCGGACCCTGGAACCGAGTGCCAGGCCATCGAATACGATTCGATCCGACATTGCGGTCAGGTCGAGCGCGCTGCCGGTGGCTTTGGCTTCCACTGCCGATGTGCTCAATCCCAAAGCGACAAGTGCCGGGTGACCCATGGGGTAGCGAATGGCGCGAATGCATCCGCCCAAGCCGCCCATACCACCACCGGAGGAGGCGACGGTGATGGTGTCGAGAATGTTCTTGTTCGCGTCGATCTCGATCAGTTTGTTCGAGCCGGTGAAGGTGAGGAACGTGTTTCCGTTGGCCAACCGTTGTCCGTAGCCGAAATGGCCACTCGATTCGAAGGTTCCGCTGGCGCTGTAGAAATCGAAGGCCAACGTGGCTTCGAATTCGCCATTGGCACCGATCACGTATCCGGTATCGCTGTGTTTACCGGTGACTTCGTACCAGCGGGAATGCTTCACGGTGTTGTCGGAATTACCGAAAAGCGTGAAGTTGCCGGCACCGGGCAATCCCGCTTGGATCACGCCGCCACCATGGACCACGTTGGAATACGCCGCTCCCGGGCCGCCGTAGTTCTTGCTCGAACCCCAGCGGAACAGGAAATCCCCGCCCTTGCCGTACTTGCCGCCAGTGCCGGTCGCCGCCTGGGCGGTGGTGGTGGAGTGGTCGATCACCAGGACTTCGTTGAAGTAATGGGAGCTCATCGCGATCAGGTCGCGAGCCGAATCGTACACCACGGAGTTGATGTGGATCGGATCGGAGGTGGTCAACAACTTGTTGCTGTTGATCTTGCGCGGATGATTGGTGCCGGAGGTGTGGTCGCTGGCCTTCCACTCCCATACGACGGTTTTTGTCACCGGATCCCACTCCTGGATGCGCTCGTCCCAGATCGATGTCATGCTGCCGGTGTAGCCAGCCGAAGCCAACGCGGTCTTGGGGTTGATCTTGACCGCCACGGTTCCAAGCCAATGGCCGTTGGGCATGAGCCAATGGGCGTGGTGCAATCCCGAATTCGTGAGGGCGTTGTCCTTCTGGGTCGTGCCATCCAGCTCGATCAGGGATGCGTAGCCGGTAGCGGGCGCGTTGCCCGTGCCGGTCTGGCACAGCAGCGTGCCGGATTTCGTCAAGTAGGCGTTGTACCCGCCCTTGGCCCAGGACTTCACGGTTTTCCCGGCTTCGTCCATCAGGATCGTGGTGCTGCCGACCGGAATCAGGGTGTATCCGGGCACGATGCCTGCCAGAATCTGTCCTGCGCCCGCAAGGGCGAGAGCGGCTGTTGTTTTGAGGATCATGGAGTCGCTCCTTGGGAGTTGTGTAGAACCAGATTCTGCGTGGTGTTCTGCGTGGCGATGGATACGATCACGATGCCTGGTGGGATCGGCAAGGCGAGAGAAGGACGGGTTCCGTCAAATGCGGCCCGGCCCGACCTGCGGCCGTCGGCGGTCGACCAGCGCACGACGCCGGCTCCTCGCCGATCGAGTCCTTCCAGCATCCATCCCGCGGTGCTGCGGACCAGTTTCAAACCGGTGGGGTAACCCGATGCATGCCGGACGCCGGATCCAAGGAACTCGGGAAGCTGGCTGCCGATGGCCGCGTTGCGCGACTTGGAAAACGAGACAAGTCCCGGAATCAGGCCTTCGGTCGCGCGGTGGTTGGCGCGGAGATTGGTCTTCCAGGCGGAGGTGGGGTAGTACTTGTTGGAGTCGGCAGCCACGTGGGCGGCAATGATCGCCGAATCCCGGATCATGAGCGCTTCGACGGAATCCGTCGAGGCGATCCCGGTGACCAGGGCTTCGATCCACTTGAAGTAGGCGGACCGGCTGGCGGGGCATTCCAGGAAGCGTTTGAACAGAGGCCGGTCGACCAACGGCGCCTGGACCGTGTCGATGGAGATGTTGATCGCGTTGGAGGCGCCTCCGTAGGCGCCGAACGACTGGTTGAGATCCCAAGGGATCATCCGCATCGAACCGACGGAATCCGTCTGGTACATGTACCAGTTGCGGCCCGACCCGTTGTACGAGTCGAAATTGGACAATACGGTGTTGAAGGCCAGGAACTTGGCCACGTTCTCGTCGTCGAGGAACTTCGCCCGATCGGCGCAGAAGGTCGCGTCCGAAGCTCGGTTCAGGAACCCCACGAACCGGACAAAACCCGTCCAGTCGGCGGCGGTCTCGTTGGTCTTGAGCTCGTAGTCGCCAAGACCGGAGTAGGAGGTGGCCTGCGAATCCACCCAATTCAGGTAGGCGCCGTTGTCGCCCGCCTTGAAGAGATTGCCTCCCGCGGAGGCGTACCAGCGTTTCAGGAAGGTCTTGTCGGCCTGTTCCACCTGCGTGTACAGTCCGATGGCTTTGCCGGCCAGCGTCACGTTGGCGAAGTTCGCGCGCGGAGCAGGCAGAATCTGTCGGGCGATGGCGTAACCGATCGCCTCGCGCAGCATGGTCGGATCTCCGATCCCGTTGGACAGATTCAGGTACTTGACGCCGTAGTAGGTCTGCGCCTTGAACTCGGAGAATTTGATCTTCAGGGGCTTCTTCGGATTGTTGCCAGCCAGGGTGAAGGACGAATTTCCCTTGTAGCGCACCCCTACGCTATCAAGAGTCATCTGTCCATCGGAGAACCTGGCTGGCAAGTATCCGGAATCCGCCTTCCACATCGCTTCCAGTTTCGCGCTCCAGGCCGTGTCGCCATAGAATTCGATGCTGTACGACCGGACGATGTCGTCCTGGAAGAGAATCGCCGTGGAATCGTCGGCGGCCATAGCCGCTGATCCAAGTCCCAGCAGTGAGCAAAGCACCAGAGATGCTTGTCGAACCGAACCAAAATCTGCCAGCGCAGACTTTGCACGATTCGCGCCAAACCGCAATCGATTGAGCGCCGTCCTCACCAAGCGGGATTGAATTGCGGCGAATTGTCTCGATTCGCCACAGCCTAGGGGGGGCACGGTGGCTTGAAGGGGCAAAACACCGGAAGCAAACGCGACGCTCGCGTTGGCGAAAATCTCCCTGTTGAGGGAGGCGGTCTGGAGGGGTGAGTCCATGTTTCCGCGGCTTTCGTGGTTGCAGTAGGTTTCGTGTTTGTTACGCACCGATTGCACAGCGGTTGCGCATGTTGATGATCGAAACCTATCAGCCCGGTCCGAATCCCGCGCGCGGGGTGTGGATCAATCCGCTCTCAGGATGGGAGCGCTTGAAAATGGGGCGTCAGCGACCGACTCCGGAGGGGAGCTGAAGTGCCATGCGGGGGGAGTCGTTCTTGTCAGGTGCTTGCGCGCCGGACGGTCAAGTCGACGCCAGGACACCCACCCGATCGCGGGCGTCCTGCATCACCATTCCGGATAGCGCCAATCCGAACGCGGCGGTGATGTGCACCGCGCTTCCGTTGATGACGACTTTTGTCGCGCACCAATCCTTGTGGTCGGGGTCTTCGTGGTGGCAGAAGCACTGGTGGGTGCCGCAGGCCACCGATGTCCGCTCGACGGGAGCCAAGGGCTCTTCGACCGAGTAGACCACCTGGAAGTCCCCTTTGAAATCGCGTCGACGCAGCCCTTTGCGAAGAATCTTGGCGAACGGATCCATGGTGGCGTTCCAGACATTTCCTGTCCGAATCTTGGTGATGTCCATGCGGCTGGCGGCTCCCATGGAGCTGTAGAACCGGGCGCCCACTTCCCATGCGTGCTCGACCAGTTCGAGCTTGTGCGTGTAGCTGTCGATCGCGTCGATCACGTAGTCGTAGGCGTGCAGGTCGAACTTGTCCCGATTTTCCAACGAATAGACCTCGGGGATCGCCTCCACGGTCACGCGGGGGTGGATCGAAAGCAAGCGTTCGCGAAGTTCGCCGACCTTCGATTTGCCCACGTTGTGGGTGCTGGCCTGTAGTTGGCGGTTCACGTTGGTCACGCAGATTTCGTCGTTGTCGACGATGGTGACGTGTCCCACGCCGGACCGCACCAGGGCTTCCGCGCACCATCCGCCCACACCGCCCACGCCGAAGACGATCACGCGCGTGTCGCGAAGCAGATCGATCACAGGTGTGCCCACGAGGAGCTGTAGACGTTGGAAAGCTGGATTGACGGCCATTGAGGTACGGGAAGGTACCTGCTCGATCGCACGAAAGCAACTGCCGTTTGGTGGGTACCGAACGCCGAGGATTACCTACCTTCCGCCTCACATGCCAAGCAAGAAGATCCAGAGTGCCAAACAGATGAAAACCTCCAATAAGCCGCTCCCCGAACTCCCCGAGAACGTGCGGCGCACGGTGCTCCCCAACGGAGTCGTGGTGCTCTCCGAATGGATGAGCGGGCAGCGGTCGGTTTCTGTCGGTGTTTGGCTGGGAATGGGATCTCGCCACGATCCGGTCGGCAAGGCGGGTTTGGCGCATCTCTACGAGCACATGGTTTTCAAGGGCACCGCCAAGCGCGCATCTTCGCGCATCTCGCGCGAGTTGGAAGAGGTTGGCGGGCACCTGAACGCGTTCACGAGTCGCGAGCAGACCTGTTTCTACGCCAAGGTTTTGGATCGCGACCAGGACCGCGCGGTGGACCTTGTTTGCGATCTGGTGACCGGTGCCAAGCTCTTGTCCAAGGATCTCGAGCTGGAGCGCGGCGTGGTCCTGGAAGAAATCCGGGCTTGCGACGACGATCCCGAAGAAGTGGTTGGCGACCTGTTCGCGCAAACCCTTTGGAAGAACCAGCCGTTGGGCGAACCCATCGCGGGCACCATCGAATCGGTCACGCCACTTTCTGTCGCCGACTTGCGCCTCCATCGCGACCGCTCCCTGTCCGACGAATTCCCGATGTTGGTCGCCGCGGCGGGGAACATCGACCACGATGCGTTGGTGCGGCTGGCTGCGCAAGGCTTGGAGGCCAAGGTCTGCGGTGCTCCGCCTGTGCAGAAGATTCCCAAGACCGGCTCCAAAAGCGTTTCCCGGCTGGTGGTGGAAAAGGACGTCACCCAGGTCAATCTCATCCTCTCGCGTCGATCGGTCGGGGCCCACGCTCCGGACCGTCATGCGCTGGGGCTGGTGAATCTGGTGCTAGGTGGCGGCATGGCCAGCCGGTTGAACCAGGAAATCCGCGAAAAGCGCGGACTCGCGTACAGCATCTATTCCTTCGCCGACTTCATGCTCGGAGCGGGCGCTTTGGGGGTCTCGCTGGGGACCGAACCCGCGCAAGCGGAAAAAGCCGTGGATCTGGTCTCGAAGGAGATTGCCAAAATCCGTCAAAAAGGCCTGTCCAAACGGGACCTTCGCTTCGCCAAGGATTATGCCGCCGGTGCGGCGGTGCTTGCGTTGGAGAGCCCGGGATCCCGCATGCAGAACCTTGGCAAGTGCCAGTTGCTGTACGGTCGCCCTCTGGGGCTGGATGAAATCCTTGCCACGATCGAGGCGGTGACCCCCGACCAGGTGGCGCAGGCCATCGAGACGCATCTGCCGGAAATTTCCGCTGCGAACGGATGGACTCTGGCGGCGGTTGTTCCGGAAGGCTTCAAGGGTCAACTGTTGGCTTGAGCCCTCCGTGGCTTCGTGCCACCGGATCCGTGCAAACAGTATCGATTCCTAGTGAACTTGGGAGCGCAAAAACGCTACTCTTAGTCACATGTTCAACTTCGAATTCCAAAATCCCACTCGTCTCGTCTTCGGTCGTCAGACCATCTCCCGATTGAAGGACTTGGTTCCGTCTGGATCCAAGGTGCTCCTCACCTACGGCGGTGGTTCCATCCTGAAAAACGGCGTGCACAAGCAGGTGCGCGAGGCTTTGCAGGGATTCGAGATCGTGGAATTCGGAGGGATCGAGCCCAATCCGCGCTATGAAACCCTCATGAAGGCCGTGGAGCTGGCACGGAAGGAAAAAATCGACTTCCTGCTTTCCGTCGGTGGCGGTTCGGTGCTGGACGGAACCAAGTTCCTCGCGGCGGCCATTCCCTTCCAGGGCGACGAGTGGGAGATTCTGAAAACCACCGGTGGAGTGGTGAAGTCCGCTCTGCCCATCGGGGCTGTGCTCACCTTGCCGGCCACCGGTTCGGAGTCGAACGGTTCGGCGGTGATCAGCCGGAATTCGACCACCGAGAAGCTCCACTTCTGGTCAAAACTTGTCTATCCGGCGTTCTCCATCCTGGATCCGGAAACCACTTTCACCCTCGACGCCCGCCAGACAGGAAATGGCATCGTCGACACGTTCGTTCATACGGTCGAGCAGTACGTGACGGTGCATCAGGATTCCGCGCTCCAGGACCGCATCGCCGAAGGCATCCTTTCCACGCTGGTCGAGGAAGGACCCACCGCCCTGTCGCATCCCAACGACTACGCCGCTCGCGCCAACATCATGTGGTGTGCGACCCAGGCCCTCTACGGACTGGTCGGCGTGGGCATGCCCGGAGATTGGGCTTCGCACGGCATCGGACACGAATTGACCGCCTTCTACGGCCTGGACCATGCCCGAACCTTGGCGGTATTGCTTCCTGGCGTGTGGCGCTACCAGTTCGAACGCAAACTCAAGATCCTGGCCCAGTACGGTTCCCGGGTCTGGTTCCTGGACGGCGAGGATCGCTGGGTCGCCTCCCAGGCCATCGATCGCACCGAGGCCTTCTTCGAGTCGGTGGGAGTTCCCACCCGTCTCTCGTCCTATGGAATCGACGCGAAGGAAGCTGCCGCCAAGATCCGTGCTCGGTTCGAAGTACGCGGCGCCAAGCAGGGCGAAGAGGGAACGCTTTCGCCGGAAGACGTCGAGAAGATCATCCTCTCGAGGGCGTAGTCCAGACCTCTCACGCCTGCGGCGACCTCGAATCGCCAAAGCGAAAGCTCCCGGATCCATGCGTGGATCGGGAGCTTTTTTTTGCGCTGACGGATTTTGACGGCGATTGGGTTTAGCTGGATCCGAGAACCTTCCCGACGGCCTCGACCAAGGCGGCGCGGCCGAAGGGTTTTTGCAAGAAGCCCGTGATCCCCTCGTGTTTCAGGGCCTTGAGATCGTCTTCCTTGGGGAAGCCGGACGTGAGCAGGATGGGGATCGATGGATCCAACTCCTTGATTTTAGCCGCGGCTTGGCGTCCGCCCATGATCGGCATGATCATGTCCAAGATGACCAGATCGAACCGACCCGGCGAGGCGAGCAAAATCTCGAACCCATCCTGTCCGTTGCAGGCGGATTCCACCTTGTAGCCGGTTTTTGCCAGCATGGCCGCAGTGGTCGCGCGGACCGGGCCTTCGTCGTCCACGACGAGGATGGTTCCCGTACCTCGTTCCACGTGCGCATCGGGAGATACCCGAGCCGGGAGCGAATCCACCGATACGGGCAGGAAGATCTGGAAGATCGTACCGGTGCCGACATCGGAATAGACCGTGATGGCGCCATGGTGGTCCTGGATGCTCCCGTACACCGCGGCAAGCCCCAATCCCGTTCCTTCGCCTTCCTTCTTGGTCGTGAAGAACGGTTCGAAGATCCGTGACATGACTTCGGGGGGCATGCCCGTGCCGGTGTCGCGGACGGAAATTGCCAAATAGGTGCCGGCGTCCAGCTCGAAAGGCGAAGCTTGGCAATACTCCTGGGCCAATTCGATGTTTTCAAGGGTAAAGCTCAATCTGCCGCCTTCGGGCATCGCATGACTGGCATTGATGCCCAGGTTCATCAGAGCGTTCTGGAGAAGGCTGTCGTCTCCGACCACGATGGTGTGCTCCGCCCGATTCTCGATGTCGAGGACGATTCTTTTGTCGATGGTGCGTCGCATGAGTCCCGTGGCATCCTTCAGCACCGTTGCGACATCCAGGGCCTCCATTTCCTTTGTGCCTTTGCGGGAAAAGGTCAGCAGCTTCCTGGTCAAATCGCTGGCGCGTCTGGCAGCGGTGACGATCATCGACATGTACTCTTGGCGCTCTTCCGGCGATAGGTTTTCCATCATGGCGAGATCGGCCGCTCCGATGATGGCGCCCAGCGAATTGTTGAAGTCGTGGGCCACACCGCCTGCGAGCTGCCCTACCGCCTCCATTTTCTGGCTCTGGTGGAATTGACGCTGCAGCTTCTCGCGTTCGACTTCGGCCTTCCTCAACGGAGTGATGTCGCGGAAGAACCAAACTCGTCCGAGGAACTCTTCGTTTTCACCGTAGATGGGTGCTGTGAAACGATCGATGAATCTGCCATCCTCCAAACGAAGGTTGTCTTGCTGGGAATTCATCGCATCGGGCAGACTGGATTCGGAATTGTCTGTGCGTACGGTCTTGTCGGTGGGTGGATTGGAGAAGGCCATGGCTGGAATGTTTTTGCCGTTTGGATCGAGCGTTTCTCCATCGATCTTCCAAATCTCGAGGAAGCGTTGATTCCAGGAGACAATCCCGCCTTTGGGGGACACGACGAGAATGCCCTCCTGGGTGGCGTTGTATTGGGCTTGCAGGAGCGATCTCTGTCGTGAAATTTCTTCGTTGCGCTTCAAAAGATCTTGCTGCGCGATTTTTCGAATATCCAATTCCCTGATCATCAGGAAATAGAACGCTGCAATGAAAGTAGTCACAATGTATTCGTAGATAATCGCGCCCGAAACCATCCAGATTTGAGGCAGGATCTGATGGATTTCGATGGTTCCAATCAGATATTGGCAAGCGAAGAGGATTGGTACCAGTCCAACGAAGTAATAAGCCCAGACTACAGTAACCCAAAAAGTAATAAAGTGGTGCGTTTTATGAATGCTTTTCGAACGATAATAGGCTAGCCAGACTAGCGGAAAGCTGATGACATGGTTTATGACTTCAGGAAGGTGGTGGGGCTCGGGGAAGGCGTTAAAAACGGTGAAAAAAGAGAGTAAAAAGGCGAAGCGGAGCTTTTTTATAAAGGGAAGGCTTAGCAGTAGGGCGACTTCGGCAAAATTGCTTTCGACGCCATTCGTTCCAGGAATAGCAAGAGTCATTTGACCAAAGAAAACGACCAAAAAAGCAAAGCAAAGAAATGGGATTAATGGATATGCATGTGCCTTCCAATTCATCGCGTTTCCTCCAAATTTCCCCCGGTTTTCCATCATCGATTCACAAGCCCGATGACGCGATGGATCTTACCATTGTTCGTTGGAAAAGTGTCGTCGAAGCTCAGTCGCGAGCGGTGCGTTTCCACAATAAGACGATCTGCACGACCATCGAAGCGCTCAGAGCGGCCAAGAACCCACCGGCCAATCCAAACCCGACCAGGCTGACGGAAAGTGTCGCGAAGAAGAGGGCAAGCCCCGATAGCGCGGGAATGAATCCTTCCAGCATGCGCGAGACCGCAGGGTGTCCGTCCTGGGCGTGCGCGAAGGCGACAAGAATTGTTGTGGCGATGGGGAACGGAGTGAGGAGTCCGCTCCACGATGGCCCCATCCATTCGGAGAGGGTTGCCACTGTCCCGACCAGCACCGCGGCCGACCCCATTCGGGCGATCAGGTCCCACCAAGGGGTATGTCGAACATCGTCGCTTTCCTCGCATGGCGGATTGCGGGGGAGCAGTCGCCGCGCCAGCCAGAGGCTCGTCAAAGCGCCGGCCAACCTCGGGACCACGCCCGTCTGCATGTTGTGCATCAACGCGGCCGATAGCAGGTACAACGCCCAGCCCACGGGCAACGCCAGCGTCCAATGGATGGCTCGGGCTAGATGGGCGTAGCACACCGCGAACACGGCCAGAGCGGTGATCCCGGAGAGGGCCGAAAGGGCCGATTCGGCTCCGAACTCCAGTCCGTTTTCAAGGGACATGACCAGCAACAGAGGCCCCGCCACGAACGGGAACGCCGCCAGCCATCCACCCACCCTGTCTCCCCACCGCCGCGTGGCCAACGAGGCCGCGGCGACAAGAATTGGCGCAAGGAGGAAGCGAAGCAGCAGCGGGATCATGCCCGGGAAAGTTCCCATCGGACGTGTTCCCGCAAGCGGTCCAGATTGCCGAAGGAAAGACCCAGATCGTTTTGGATCGCCGACACGTCGAAGACAAAAGGTGTCTCGCCGTAACCGCGGTCTTCCAGGACAATTTCCGTCGTACGCCCCGAAACCTCGTCGGCGAGCTTCACCACTTCCACCCAACTGCGCCACTGTGCCGAGAGCGCGTAGTGGACGCTGGGCGAAGGCTTGTAGGTGAGCAAGGCCAGGTAGACTTCGGCGATGTCCTGGGCATGCAGGAACTGGGTGCCATCGTGCTTCACCAGCTTGACGACTTCACCTTTGGCCACGGCGCGGCAGATGTCGCGAAACCGGGTGTCGGGCTGGCCGTGGGCACCTTCCACAATGGCCTCTCCAAAGGTGTACCCGGGGCGGACCACATGGACGGAGAGGTTGTGTTTGTGCCCGAAGGCCCGCAAATAGGCTTCCGTCGCCGCCTTTGTGGCGCCGTAGAAATCGACGGGCCGGGGGAGCATGTCTTCGCGGTTCACCGCTTGCATCTCGCCGCAGGCCGCGGTGGAGCTCGTGTAGATGATCCGGGTGATGCCCGCATCGACGGCGGCCTGGAACAAACGCACCGACGCTTCCGTGTCGTTGTGCAGCATGTCGATCCCCGTGTCGCCCCAGCCCAATCCGATGTGCACGAGCGAGTCGCAGCCTTCCAGGCACGATGCCCACGTCGAAGGATCGGACAGGTCGCCGCGGGCGAGCTCGATTCCGGGGATCGATGCGAGCGCGGGCAGCTTTGACGGATTCCGTCCGGTGGCGACCACCTGATGGCCTGCGCGGGCGAGCTTGACGGAAACGTGGCTTCCGATGAATCCGGTGGCTCCAGTGACGGCGATGCGCATGTTCGGTGCTCCTGTTCGTGAATCGTGGATTTGACGCCTTCGGGCGTCCGTTTGGCGGCACTGGGTCGTCAAACGAACACCCACGGTTCACAGGCGAATGGTGCGCGATTCAGGCACGGTGGCCGAGGATCATTTTAGATAGGCCAGCAGTGAAAAGGAAAGCTCCAGATGGCTGCCGTCGGACTCGCGTCCGCTCGCCAAAGCGAG
>JBDKGS010000118.1:0-12149 GCA_039798065.1 Fibrobacterota bacterium
TCCGGATTGCAGATCCATCTCGACCTGAGGGCCTCTCGCGATGTGGTCATCGCCGATCGAGGCCATCTCCAGCAGGCATTCGCGAACCTCGCCCACAACGCCCGCGATGCCATGCCCAATGGCGGCTCGCTCGTCCTGGCCACCGCTCTGGTGGAAACCGGATCGGGAAGGATGCTGGAAATTCGATCGACCGACACCGGCGTCGGAATCCCTCCGGAACTTCTCCCTCACATCTTCGAGCCGTTTTTCACCACCAAGAAGGGCGGACGCGGCACCGGCCTTGGACTTGCCAGCGTGTGGGGCACGGTGCAACGCCACGGCGGAAGCATCGCCGTCGAAAGCCACGCCAACCAGGGTACCGAATTCCGCATCCGCCTGCCTCTGGCTCCGGAAGGCGTCGAGGCGGATCGCAGCAACAAGGGAGTCCATCCCGTCCACAGTCCGCGACGACTCAAGATCATGGCCCTCGACGACGACAAGGAAGTGCGCGAAGCCTTGGAGGCCATGATCGTCGCCCAAGGCCACCAGATCGAATTGTTCTCCGAATTCAACGGACTTTGGAAGCGCATGAAGGATGGATCCAATCTGGACCTGCTCGTGCTCGATCTCGAAATGCCCAGTGTCGACGGAATCGACGCTCTCCGGCGCATTCGGGTCTCGTTTCCCGAACTGCCCGTCCTCGTCGCCTCCGGGCACATGACGACCTCGGCGATGCAGGAGCTCAAGAACCTGGGTGTGGAGACCTTTCTTCGCAAGCCATTCGGCGCCCAGGATCTGGGTCAGGCATTGGATCGGGCCTCGTCCAGGAACCGCATCTGACAGCTTTTGTCTGCGCCGCACCGCTCCCCCGCCGCGTGAATGTTTCCGATACGCAGGGCATACGGCATCCTCCATCGCGACTTCCATATCAATGGAGCTGCTAATCCCCAATGGGGGTGCGGCAATTTGCCGCATGCGACTTCGAAAATCGGCATGCCATCTTGAACCTTGTTCGAACAAGCCACCCAACGCAGCTACGCTGCCTGGGTATTTCTTTAGCCAGCCATTTCGGGTCCACGAAGCAATCCCTTCGACAATGCTCAGGGCAGGCTTCGAGGAATCAAACCCGAAGAGATTGAACAGATTCTGGCAACAGCCATTTCCGAAAGGCCGCATCGACCATGGCAGACCCAAGCCTACTCATTCCAGCCCTGGACCCGATCCCGCTGCCGGCGCCCGTCGCCTTGTTCAAGTTCCTGCACATCCTCACCCTCACGCTCCACTTCGGCGCGCTCCAACTGCTCCTGGGTGGATTGCTCCTGGCCACCGTGTGGAACATCTACGGGCAAGTGGCGAAATCGAACGCGGCCACCGATGCATCGGGAACCGTGGTCCGAAAATTGTCGATCGTCACGACCTACGTGATCAATTTCGGCGTGCCTCCGCTGTTGTTCGCGCAGATCCTGTACGGACGCGCCCTGTACACTTCCAGCGTCCTGATCGCCACCTGGTGGATCTCCGTGGTGTTCCTGGTCATGGCGGCGTACGCGCTGTTGTACCGCATGTCGAGCCTTGCCGACAAAAATCGTCCTTGGTGGATCTACGGCATCGTTTCCTTCTCGCTTTTCGCGTGGGTGGGACGCCTGTTTTCCACCAACATGACGCTCATGCTCAAACCCGAGGTCTGGAAGGGCATGTACGAAACCACCGCCTCCGGAACCCTGCTGCCTCAAACCGACCCCACCATGTGGCCCCGATTCGCCATCGTGTTCCTGGGAGCCCTTTCCATCGGAGCGTTGGGGACCTCGCTGTGGTCGGGATTGTCGTCGGTCTCCGACGATGGACGCATCTTCCTGCGCCGCTGGAGCGCCATCGCCGCCATCATCTGCCTGCCATTGCTCGCGTTGGCCGGAATCTGGGCGATTTCTTCGCAGCCGGAATCCGTCAAAGTCGCCCTGGCCACCGGGTTGAACGCGCAGCTTTCCTTGGCCTGGCTGGGAACCGTCGCGGCGGCCTTCCTTTGCGCGGTGGGATTGCTGGTCACCGCCAGATCCAAGTCGCTTTGGATTTCCGGCATCGGCTCCACCCTCGGCGTGGTCGCCCTGGCCTTGTGGACCTCGCTTCGCGACATCGTGCGCGACCTCACGCTGATTCCCAAAGGCCTGGATGTCTGGGCCAACCCCGTGTCCACCAACTGGTTGGTGGTGGGGTTGTTCCTGGGCTCCTTGGTCGCAGGCATCGCGCTCATTATCTGGCTTCTGGTGGTCGTCGCCAAAGCCGCTCCTCCGGAGAAATCCCATGTCTGACGAAATCCGTCCAGAACAGAATCCGTCACCCGAGTCCGACGGCTCGCGCCGCAACTTCCTGAAGGTGGCCGCCGGCGCCCTGGGCGCCTGCTACGTGGGCGGAATGGGCTATCCCGTCTACCGCTACCTGGCATCGCCCGTGGAAAAAGCCGAATCGGCCACCGCCGTCAAGGAGGTGGTCCTTGACCAGGCCGCGAGTCTTCCCAAGAACACGTCGTTGATGTTCAAGTTCGGCAGCAAGCCCGCCATGCTCATCCACCACGACGACGACACGTGGACCGCGGTGTCGGCCGTATGCACCCACCTGGGCTGCACCGCCGGATACGAGCCGAACGAAAAACGGATCTTCTGCCCCTGCCATGGCGGCGTCTACGATGCCAAGACCGGTGCCAACGTGGCGGGTCCTCCTCCCAAACCCCTCGAGCAGTTCCAGGTGAAGAACGTGGACGGAAAGGTCGTGGTGTCCCGTGCCTGAGCCCAAGAAGACAAATTCCGGCGTCTACGAATGGCTCGACGAACGCCTCGGGATCTCCGACATCGTCGAACTGGCCACCCACAAGCGCGTGCCCGAGCACAAGCATTCGTTCTGGTACTACTGGGGCGGCATCACGCTGTTCTTCTTCATCGTGATGTGCCTGTCGGGTGTGCTCCTGTTGGTGTACTACCGCCCCGGCGACGAGGCCTACGAATCGGTGCGCCAGATCACCTACGACATCCACTTCGGATGGCTCATCCGCTCCACGCATTCGTGGGCGGCCAACCTGATGGTGGCCAGCGCGTTCGTGCACATGTTCAGCGCCTACTTCATGAAGGCCTACCGCAAGCCGCGCGAATTCCTGTGGTGGACAGGAATCGTCTTGTTGCTTCTGGCCATGACCTTCGGGTTCAGCGGCTACCTGCTTCCCATGGACGAACTCGCCTTCTTCGCGACCAAGGTGGGGCTTTCCATTCCCGCCGTGATCCCCGGAGTGGGCCCTTGGATCTCGGACATGATCCGCGGCGGACCGGAGATCAGTTCGTTCACCGTCTCGCGTTTCTTCGCCCTGCACGTGGTGATCCTGCCTGCGCTGTTCATCCCGGTGCTCATGATGCACCTGGGCCTGGTGCAGAAACACGGCATGTCGATTCCCGAAAGCGAAGAGGCCAAGCCCGAACACATGCGCAAGACCATCCCCTTCTTCCCGAACTTCGCGATGAAGGACTTGGCCGTGTGGCTGATCGCCCTCAACGTGCTGGCGCTTTGCGCCGCACTGTACCCGTGGGATCTGGGACCCGCCGCCGACGCCCTCAAACCCGCCCCCATGGACATCCACCCCGAGTGGTACTTCATGAGCTCGTTCCAGGTGCTCAAGTTGTTCGGCAACTGGTTCCCCGGCGCTGCGGGCGAATTCATCGGCCTCGGCATCTTCAACCTGGGCCTCGTGCTCTGGGTGGCCATTCCGTTTTTCGACACCAAGACTCCAGCCGGAAAGTGGGGCCGTCGCGCCACCTGGTTCGGATTTTTCGCCTTGACAATTCTTGTCGTCACCACCGTCTGGGGCTACGCCGTGTTGCCCCCGGCACCGTGATCGGAGTCGCTAAATGAACTATCCAGTCTGGGATGTTCCCGTCATCGGATCGGGCCTGGTCATCGGCATCATCGCCGTGATCCACGTGCTCATCTCGCACTTCGCGGTCGGTGGAGGCCTGTTCTTGGCGCTCACCGAGACCAAGGCGTTGCGGGAAGGCCGTCGCGATTGGCGCGAGAAGCTCAAGAAACACTCCAAATTCTTCCTGGTGCTCACCGGCGTGTACGGCGCCATGACAGGAGTTGGCATCTGGTTTTCCATCGGGCTCGTGAACCCCGAAGGCACCAGCGCCCTCATCCACAACTTCGTGTTCGGATGGGCCATCGAGTGGGTGGTGTTCCTGGTCGAACTTTCCCTCGCGGCGGTCTACTACTACACCTGGGATCGCGTCCCCGACAAGACCCACGAACGGATCGGCTGGCTGTACGCGATCTCGTCGTTCCTGACCCTGGTGATCATCAACGGCATCCTGTCGTTCAAACTCACCCCCAGCGCCGCATGGTTGGCATCGGCGGGAACCGGCACCGAACCCGCCCTCTTTTTCCAGGCGTTCTTCAACGCGACCTACTTCCCCAGCCTGATGCTGCGCACCTTGGCTTGCGTGTCGCTTGCCGGAATCTGGTCGCTGGTGTTCTTCAGCCGCCTGGACAGCGACGTGGAAGGCTCGCTCAAGGACGAGCTGATCCGCTGGTCGGCCAAATGGCTGGTGCCCGCATACCTGCTCATGCCCATCTTCTTCGCGTGGTACATCCTGGCAGTTCCCGCCGACCACCGCGCCTTGATGGGACTTGGGATCAGCACCATCGGCACCGGCGCCTTCACGCAGGTGACCCGCATGGCCCTGATCACGCTGATGACCTCGGCGACGATCGGCGGCGTGGTGTACTTCCTGGCCTGGCGTTCGCCCCGCGACTTCTCGTTCGGGCACGCGGTCTCCATCCTGTTCCTGGCGCTCATGGCCACCGCCTCGACGGAATCCGTCCGCGAGATGCTGCGCAAGCCCTACGTGGTGAAGGACTACCTGTACTCCAACAGCGTGCGCGTGGCCGACGTGGAACGCCGCAACACGGAAGGATATCTGAAGGATTCTCCGTGGAACCCCGATCGCGCCGACCACCTGACCATCCAGACCGGCAAGCGCATGTTCCAAGGACAATGCTTGTCGTGCCACACCTTGGACGGATACCGCTCCTTGCGGCGCCTGATGAAGGGCCGCGACGGCAAGGCGATCGGCAACGTGCTCCAGATGCTTCACGACAACAAGCCAGACTCCCCGTACCGCAAGTTCATGCCGCCGCTGGTGGGTACTCCGGGCGAGATCGAAGCCTTGCGCGTCTACCTGGATCGGGCCGTCAACGGCGACACGACGAAGGTGTCTTCGAAGTAGAGCCTTTGCCGCGGATCCTCGTTTGGGTCCGCGAGACGAACATGAAGAAGCCGGACTCCGGGAAACCGGGTCCGGCTTTTTGTTGTCCGGTTTATCGACGCATAAGATCAATCACTTGATCGGACAGGTTTTGGCATTCAGCGAGCTTTGGACCTCGGTGACGCGCCCGGTCATGAACGTGCGCAGGGTGGCCACATCCTGGGCGGCGGACGGAATCGACGAGATCCAGCTTCCGTAGCGGTCGACGAGGGACTGGAAGTTCGCTGCACTGCCCGGCCCTGCGATCGCCTGGGCCGCATACGAGCGGTACTTTTCGCAATACCCCTTGTCGGCAAGCAGATGTCGGATCAAGGGGTAGGTGCCCGCATCTCCTCCGGCGGTGTAGAAGTTCGCTTCGTTGTACCAGATGCTCGTACGGGAGCCCATGACGTAGTTGAAGCTGTTGCCGAAGTCGTAGGTGATCCAGCGGAACCGGCCTCGGTCGTTGAACAGGTAGTAGTTGTGCGGATACATGCCGTACGAATCCCAGCTGTTGATGACCGTGCTCGCCGCGAGCCAGCGGAGGAATCCCTCGACGTCGATGATCGATTCGAGGTCGCGGTGCCACTTCGCCGAATCGCTGGTCCGACCGTTCGAGTTGAGGATCGAGATCAGCGACTTGGCATCGCCACGATCGCCAGGAACGTCCGGATCGGCCCATTCCGATTCGACGTACTGTTCGAGCTTGGAAATGGGCTTGTAGAGGTTGCCCGAATCGTTCCCGAAATAACGGGAAAGCAACGGCTCTTCGGGGATCTCGAGCATCTCGTAGGCGCCCACGTCCTTGGTGGTGTCGCCGAACTTGAGGATCAGGTGCACCGGAGCCGAGTACGGAGCGGCCACGCCCAACTGCCGGAAGATGGAACTCGCGACCGGGCCACGGATGCCGGTGGGATCCTGCTGCGAATTGAAAAGACTGATTTTCTGGAAGCCGTAGAACCGCTGGTCCTTGGTGGCGGGAAGCGAATCCTCGTACTTGTCGGTATTGAACCGGAAGGGAAGCGCATAGTTCTTGGAGGTCCAAGCTTGCTGGAGGGACCAGTTGCCTTTCAAACGAACCCCTACGTTTTTCCAAACCTGACCGTCGGTCTCGATGTCGGCGGGGACCCAGACCATCGCGCTCTTTTCGATGTAGTCGTTCTGACCGTCGCTGCAAACCTTGCTCGTCGTGGTGGTGCCCCATCCCGCACCTCGGGTCCCGAAGGCTCCGCAGGAATCGGACATGACCTTCATCATGTAGTCCCAGCTTGATTTGGACCAACGGATGGTCATGGTGCGCGCTCCGCGAAGGAATCCATTCAGCGAGTCGGACTTGAGGTTCGCATGGGAGGAATCCACCCAGCCGTCATAGCGAATGCGGCGAAGGCTGTCCACGATCCCGGCCTGCTCGATGACAAAAACTGGCACCTTCTTGGTGACGAATCCGTCCTTGCTGTAGACCAGTGTATCCAAGACGGTGGCGGTGGCGCGAGAAGCCAAGGTGGGCAGCGCAGCGTCGGAGACGCGAGGAAGCCCTCGCCCTTGGATGTCGCGTCCATCGAGGCGCAGCTGGATGCGCCCGTTCAGGATCGTAAGCGACGGGTCGATTCCGTTGCGAACTTGGCTGCGTGTTCGGATCCCGACCTTGTCTCCCAAGGACCAATTTCCGTCCTTGTCGGTGGTGGCCTTCAAGCCTGCTTGCGCCAAGCCTACGACCACGCTCTTCAATCGGCTCCCGTCCTCGGCATCGCGGACCGTCCCGGCAAGGGACCAGGTTTGGGAATGGGATCCGGAAGCCAACAGAAGGGCCAACAGGAAGTGAGCTCGCATTTCGACTCCTGGGCGGCGGGTCAACCCACCGATCGTGACACGTGTTTCCGATCGGGAAAACCTGAAACACGCTTGAAACAATCAAGGAGCCATGAAACTACACCCCATCCGGGGCTCAGCCAAAGGTCATTTGTGGGCGACTGGTTATCAAAAGGATAACGACGCCCCTCCGGAGTCCACTTATTTCAAAAACCAGCTACTTCAGCGGAATCGGACAGGTTTTGGCACCGAGCGAGGTTTGGATCTCGGTCACGCGTCCACCCATGAATCCGCGCAGGTTCTGGATCGCGGCGGCCTTGGGCGAGGCGTTGGCCACCCAACCCGCGTACTTGTCGACCTTTGCCTGGAAGCTCGCCACGCTGGCAGGGCCTGCGATCGCATCGGTCATGTACTTGCGGTAGGATTCGCAGTAATTCTTGTCGGCCAACAGGTTCTTGACCAACGGGAACGGCCCCAGGTTCATGAACCCACCTGCGGCGCCATCGTACCAGATGCTGGTCCGAGACACGATTCCGGCCGTCGCCATCTGGTAATCGAAGCTCCAGCCGAAGTCGTAGGTGATGAACTTGAAGGTTCCGCTGTCGTTGAACAGGTAGTAGTTGTGGGCAAGACTTCCGTAGGCATCCCAGTTCATGATGGCGGTGCTGGCAGCGAGCCAGCGCAAAAAGCCTTGCACGTCGATGGCTTTTTCCATCGCGCGGTGCCATGCAGCGGAATCCGTGGTGCGGTTGGTCGCGCCGATCGCCGCGATCAAGGCCTTGGCGTCGGACCGATCACCCGGAATGTCTTCGTCGACCCATTCGCTGTCGACGAACTTGTCGAGCTTGGAAAGGGGCTTGTAGAGATTGCCAGAGTCGTTCTGGAAGTTGCGGGTCAAGAACGGCTCGTCGGGGATCTCTAGCATTTCATAAAGGCCCACTTCCTTGGTGGTGTCGCCGAACTTGAGGACGAGTTTAACAGGAACTGACAGCGGCGCGGGAACGCCGAATTGGCGGAAGATCTCGCTGGCCACCGGACCGCGGATGCTGGTGGAATCCTGTTGGGTGTTGTAGAAGCTGACCTTCTGGAAGCCGTAGAAACGCTGATCCTTGGCGGTCGGGAAAGAGTCTTCGAACTTGTCGGTGTTGATCCGGAACGGAAGCGCGTAATTTCCACCCGTCCAAGCGGTCTGTAGCGATGCGTTACCCTTGAGACGGATGGCCACATTCTTCCACACCTGTCCGTCGGTTTCCAGATCGGCAGGCACCCAAATCAGAGCGGTCTTCTCGATGAGGTCGTACTGTCCGTCCTGACAATTCTTGCTGGTCCCGCCCATCATGCCGCCGCTGACGCCAAACTTTCCGCACGAATCGGTCATGGCCTTCATCATGCGGTTCCAGTTGTCCTTGGACCACTTGAAGGTGATGGTCCGAAACTGCCTGGTGAAGCCGTTGAGCGTGTCGGCCTTGCGGTTGGCGTGGGACGAGTCCACCCAACCTTCGTAGCGAATCCGACGAATCGTGTCGACCGCACCGGTCCGGGTGGTCTGCGAAAGCGGAATGCGCTTTTGGGTATAGCCGTCCTTGGTGAAGACCAGCGTATCCAATGTCTCCTCGGCGGCACGCCCCGCGAAGTCGTGCGCAGGGTATGACGCCACGCCTGGCATTTGACGCCCCAGGATGTCGGCATTGCCAAGCCGCAACGCCAAGCGGCCATCGCGAATGGAAAGCGCGTTGCCCGAAAATTCGAACCGCGTGGGGGCTCGCCCGATCAGTCCGGTGGCGCCGATGGTCCACGACCCGTTCTTTTCCGTCGTCGCCTTCAAACCAGCCTTGGCCAACGCCACCTGCACGCCTTTGATCCCATTGCCTTCCTCGGCATCGACGATCTTGCCCGATAGGGTCCAGGTCTGCGCGCTCAGGCACATCGGAAGCAACAGGAGCAGGATGGATCGGAATCGGCGACGCATGTGAAGACTCTCCTGGGTTGTCGGCCGTCGTGAAATTCCTGGTAACAAGGATACCGATGAGGAAACAACACGGACGGCATGATGGTCAGGATGAACCTAAGGACAAGGCACCGCCAGACTGCAACGATTTTGAAACACGACGCACTTCCCGGTGACATGGACGTCACTGGTTGCGGGGGAATTCCCAAAACGGGTCTAGCGGGCCGGCGGAAATTTGGCGAGTTTGCGCTGCAGCGACCGGCGATCGATTCCCAACACCCGCGCCGCCTGGCTCACGTTGCCTTCGCAATCGCCCAGCACGCGCTGCAGGTGTTCCCATTCGACGCGCTCCAGCGAAGGGATCGTGCTCTCGGAAGGCAACTTGCGGCCTTCCAGAGCCGCCTCGATGCGATCGGCGTCGGCGGGTTTGGTCAGGTAATCCGACGCTCCGGATTTCACGGCCTCCAAAGCCGTGGCGATGGACCCGTAGCCGGTGAGCACCACGATCCTGGCTTCGGGGCGGATCGATCGCAACATCGGGATGAGGTCCAAGCCGCTTTCGGAACCGATCCGAAGATCCACCAGGATACAAGCTGGCAGAAATTGACGAGCGGCCTCGCAGGCTTCCGAAACGTCGCCCGCCGTGCGGACCTCCCAACCTCGACGGGTCATGGACACCGCCAGTCGCTCCCGGAACGGAGCGTCGTCGTCAACCAGAAGCAAGCCCCATTGGCTCATGATGCGCCCTCCCTTCGCGGAATGCGCAGCCCCACCACCGTACCGGCTCCAGGACTCGACTCCACCTCCAGACTTCCCTGGACGCGTTCCACGAAGGTCCGCACCAGGAACACGCCAAGCCCCATTCCTTTTCCCGCAGCCTTGGTGGTGAAGAACGGTTCGCCGATTCTCGCCGCGGTTTCGGGCGGCATCCCCACGCCCTGATCGACCACACGAAAGACGATTTCCGTCTCGGAAGGGGAGACAGCCACACGGACCGGGCTCTGGGGATCGGACGCATCGTGCGCGTTCTTGGCGAGGGCGGCCAACGACTGCAACAATGGGGGCAGCGGCACCACCATCAGGCCCGCGCGATCGAAACCCTCGAACCGCAAGGCCCGCCAGACGGCATCCGCCAGGAAAGGCTTCAGTTTGACAGGAATTGTCGCGATCTCGACCATGCATGGAGGATCCCCGATTCCCGACGTGGCGCGTTCCCCCAGGCCTTCCAGGATCACCCGGCAGCGCTCCACCTCGGACCGGATGAGCTTGGCATCGGCGACGCAGTCTTCCCGCGAGGTGCCATCGAGGACCATTCGCTCCAGATCCGATCCGACCACCGCGATGGTGGAAAGCGGCGTTGCCAGCTCGTGGGCGATTCCAGCGGCCAGGGTGGCGACCGCCGCGAACCGTTCGTGCCGTTCGGAAAGCTTTCTCGCCGCTTCCAACACATCCTCCTTCTCGCGCAAGGCCGTCCGCAAACGCCCCACGTAGTAGACCACCGAGGCCCCGGCGAGGACCAGGCCCACCAGGACGCCGGCCTTGGACAGGTCTTCCGGCATCCAGGAGATGGCCCTCGAGGGAAGCAGCCGATGTGGCGACAGAAATTGACACGCCAGGCAGATGGAAGCGACCGCCAGAGCTCCGATGTCCCAGCGCCGCGGAAGCACCACCGCCGCGATCACCACGTGCAGCAGATAGAATCCGGTGAAAGGATTGTCGATGCCGCCGGTCCACCACAGCATTCCGGTCAACACCAGCGTATCCTGCACGAGCAGTGCGGCGCAGGCGACATCGGGATCCCGCGGCAAAAGACCCGGCGCCAGGTGCGCGACAAGATTCGTCACCGCGGTGACGGCCAGGAATCCGCACAGGACGGGCCATGGCAGTTCGTAGCCGAAGAGCGCCCAGACCAGAACGCATGTCGAAAATTGTCCGGCCACGGCCAGCCAACGCAACCGCAAAAGCCACGGCAGCCCTTGGGCGGAAAACAATCCGTCGATCATCGTCCGACCGGAGAGCCCGTCGATTTCCGTCCTGGTCGCCACATCGCGAAGATACCTAACCCCGGCTGGAGCGCCTCTCTTCGACGGGAACCGTCAGGGCGCCATCTCCTTGCGCAACCGTTCGAAGCATTCCTCCAGGCGCGCCAGCCCGATACGGACAGCGGCAAGATCGTCGGCGACGGCGAGTCGCTCCAGCTCCAACGCGCACGCTCGCGTTTCCTCGGCCGAAACCGTCGAGGCAACCCCTTTGATGTTGTGGAGCCTGCGCGCCACCGCCACCGCGTCCCCCGACTCCAAGGCGAGCTTGAACTCCTCCAGTTGGTTCGGGAAGTCCTCGAGAAACCCCGCGATCACCATCTGCATGATCTCTTCGTCGTCCATGGATCGGGCGAGCAACCCCGCACGGTCGAAAACCGGCACCATGGATGCCATCGATACTGGTTGTTCGGACACGGCATCCTCCGGCGTCAGCAAGGCGTTTTTTGTCACACAACGTTCCAGGATCCCGAGCACCGCTTCGGGCGAAAAAGGCTTGGTGAGGTAGTCGTCCATGCCCGAAGCGAGCAACTTTTCCCGATCGCCGCTCATCGCGTGGGCCGTCATGGCCACCACCAGGATGTTCGCGGGCACACCGGGAACCTCGTTGGCCCGGATGCGCCGCAACACTTCCATTCCATCCATCCGCGGCATCTGGATATCGAGCAGAACCAGATCGTACCTGCCGGCCGACAGCATCTCGAGAGCGTCCAATCCGTCCTGGGCGAGCTCCACTTCCACACCCATCCGGTGGAGCATCTCGCGCCCCACCAGCCGGTTCACTCCGTTGTCGTCGACCAGAAGCACGCGGATCCCGGCGCCAAGAAACGTCTTCCAGCGCTCCTTGGTGGAATGCCGCGTCACGATGCCGGTTTTTGGCGCCCCGTCGGACAAGGCCAAGGTCACCTCGAGCAGATCCTGGTCGCGCAACGGCTTGGGAAGGAATCCGTCGAAACCTGCCTCGGACGATCGGGCCGCGTCGCCCCGCAAACCCGCCGAGGCGAGCACGACCATGCGGGTCTCCGTGAGGCGGGAATCCGCCACCACCATCCGACCCAGCTGTTCGGCTCCGATGGTCGCCGCCCCCAGATCGAC
>JBDKGS010000119.1:0-12120 GCA_039798065.1 Fibrobacterota bacterium
GATTTCCGCTTCGCTCTTTATTTGCCGGGACGGATCCTGGAAAGCGCCGCGCGCACTTCGCCGCGCATCCTGGATGTTTTGCGCCAGGCGGGCGCCACGGGGCGCCTGGAATGGCTTGGCGGCGGCTTCCACGACCCTCTGTTCGCGCAGATCCCCGATACCTCGCGCAAATCCCAGATCCAGATGCTGGGGGCCGCGCTGCGCCAGCATGCCGGTGCCGAACCACACGGACTTTGGTTGCCGGGATTTGTCTGGGATCCGTCGCTGGTTTCCAGCGCACTGCAATCCGGATTCATGTACACCGTGCTCAAGGACCACCAGATTCCGTCGGCGGCCGAATCGTCGCGGATGGGCTGGTTCCTCACCGAAGAGCTGGGCGTGCCGTTCCGGCTGCTTCCTTCCAACGAGGCCATGGGTGCGCTTTTCCGCGCCGGGGCCGTCGAAGAAATGCTCCAGCTGGTGAGCGGCGAGCCCGGACAGGAATCGCCCGGTGGGGTGCTCGACATCCCTTTGTTGGCATCCAGTCGCGAAGGGTTCGAGCCCATCCATCTGGAACGCCTGAACGCCTTGGCCGAACTGTGCGCCCGCGAACCCGAAAAGTGGGAACTTGTGCTGCCTGGCGAAGCCGCGGGCAGAGGCGAACCGCTGGGCACGGTCTATCCCCCTCCGTCGGCGTCAAAGGCCTACTGCTCGCCGGGTGCGGGTGGCGGCGTGCGCGATTTGTTGCGTCGCGAACGGTGGGCCAATTTGTGCCACAAGCGCATGTTGCATCTGCTTTCGCGGACCGACCAGGTGCCGGGGCCCCGTGTGCGCGCCCAGGTCGCCGAGCCGCTTTTGCAGGCCCAGAACGCAAGCTTCTTCCGCGACGCCGACGAGGCAGGCGGAATCCGCTTCCTACGCGACCGCGTACGGCTGGGCTCGTTGGTGCTGGAAGCCGAAAGCGCATTGGACCAGACCTTGCCCGACGACTCGGTGCAGGTGGACGTGCTGGATCTTCTGTGCGAAGGCGCCCAACAGGTGCTGGTGCGCAACTCGCGCATTTCCATGCTTCTGGAACCCCGACACGGTGGACGCATCGCGGCCTTGGACCACAAGCCGCGCAAACATCCTTGGGGCTGCCCCACCTCGCCACTTCCGGTGCTGTCCGAACGTTTCCTGGCCTCCGTCGACACGCCCGACGCCAACGGCGAATCGGTGTCGGATTTTGACGACCGCAAGTTCGAGGTGCAATACAAGCGCACCGGACAAGATCTGCAGGTCATGCTCTCCAGCTTGGGCAATCTGAAACTCGCCGGGGTTTCGCACCCGTTGCTGTTCGAAAAAACCCTCACGCTGCGGTCGGGCAAATCGCACGTCGCGGTCACCTACAAGCTTTCCAATCCCGGCACCCACCTGCTTTTGTTCGGGCTCCAAGGCACCCTTTCCATCAGTCCCTCCGATGGCGACGCCGAACACCAGCGCCACAAGCTGGAGTCCGGACAATGGGTCGATCTTCGCCAGACAATTTCCGGCGATCAGGTCAAGGGCTGGGAAGTTGTCGACAAGAACGTCGGGGCCACCCTCGAGTGGGATTTGGCCAAACCCACCTACCTGGAAGCGTTGCCGCTTTTTGTCAGGCGGCCCGGCGAGAGCGAAGGCGGACGATTGGACGGATTGCAGGCCAAGGCGCGTTGGGAAATCCGTTTGGCGCCCGGTGAATCGTGGTCGCTCATCAGCCGGATCGACCTGGGGACCACGAGGGTGTCGTCGTGACGCCCGACCGGCTCGACTTCAGTCTTTACGAAACCTCCGGATTGCTTGTGATCGCGCCGTCCGGACGCCTGGACGCGGGATCCGGTGCCGCCTTGCGCGCCAAGGTCCAATCGCTGGCGGAAAGTCGCCGATCGGTTGTCCTCGACCTCTTGCGGGTGGTCTCCATCTCCGACGAGGCTGTGCTCCAAATCCTGTCGTTGGAATCGGACCTTCGCGGCATGGGCGGCGAATTGGCCCTGCTGGTGACCTCCGACGACGCCCTGGGGCGTCTGGAGCCGTGGCGAAACCTTTTCCAAATCCACCCGAGCCTGGCGAGCCTGTTGGCGACCGGGTTCCAGGGGCGCGGATTCAAATGGTCGAGGCGTACGGGGTTTCGATTGGCGGCCCCGGTCGCCATCGCGTTGGGAGCCATTCTGGCCGGCTGGATGGCCACGCTGATGATTCTGGTCCTTTGGCAATTTCGCACGCTGCAGACCGAAGGTGCGGAGTTGGAACGGCTCCGAGGCGAGGAGTCGAAGGCCCGCATGCAACTTCGGGAATTCGAAGCCCGGCTCAAACCTTTGGAGGACCTGGGCCTGCTCGATGCGCCACGAGGTCGTGCTTCAAGGTCAAAATCTGTCGCCGCGCCGGACAGCGCGGTACCGGCCCCAGCCGGGATGGATTCCGGGAAGACCCCATGAGCAGCAAGGTGCGACGCACCTGGTCGCTCTCCCTGAAGCCAGCAAGCATCGGGCTTGCCGCGATCGTGGCCATCCTGATGGGCGACTCGATCCTGGCCATCCTGCTGAGCGCCCGCAATGCCGAATTGCGCCGCGAACAGGCACGCATCCATGTCCGATTGGATTCGCTCGCGTTGGTTCGCAACGATCTCGCGCGCATCCTCCTGGTGCGCGATGCCCTGGTCGACGCCTCGTCCGGGAAGATTTCCTCCGACCAGGCCCAGGTGATCGCGAAGGAGATCGATCGCAACGCCCAGCTGTACAACTTCGATCCGCTCTTGATCCTGGCCGTGGTCCTGACCGAAAGCGAAGGCAAATCCTGGGCGGTGGGAAAATTGTCGTCGGGCACCCCCTCGGGGGCTCTTGGCGTGATGCAGGTCCAACCGGCCACGGCTCGACAAATCGCAATGCGCCTGGGGATCGAAGTTCCCGACGACATGGACCTGCTCGACCCCGCCTTCAATCTCACCGTCGGGGTGGCGTATCTGCTGCAGATGGTCCATCGATTCAGCGACCTCCGTCTGGGCATCATGGCTTACAATGTCGGTGCCACGGGCCTCGACGCAGGACTGCGGGGAGAGACAGTTCTTCCCGAGGAGTACTACCGCAAGGTGTATTCCAAGTACCAGCTGCTACTGCGGAAGCTTCAACCTCAAGCGCCCCCTGGCACCGTGGCAGGAACGCAACAAGCGCACAAAAGTTGGCTGAACGGCATTGAAATTACGTGCAGCCACACTCGGCTCTCGTACTGTTGAGTTGGTAATGTCTTCCGCCCCGTCGAAAAAAACTCCTGGTGTAGTCGATCACGATACCCGACTGAGACATTCGCTTTTGGGTGCGATCCTGACCATGACGATGATCCTGGTCTGCGCTTCGGCTTTGTTCGTGCTAACCGGACCCGAGGCATTCGACCATCGCGCGACGATTCCGCCGCTGGTCATGTTCTTCGGGATCTTGATCCAGTTCCAGCTATGGCGCATGGAAAAAGACACAATCCTCGCGTGGACAGTGGTGTGCACGTTGACCATGGCAACCTTCGTCGGCTCCTTGGTGAACGGCCTTCGAGCCCCGTCTACGATCGGCCCCCTGTTGACCGTGTTGGTCACCGGATATTTGCTGGGCAAGCGCGCAGCCTGGATCGTGGGAAGCCTATCCATCGCTTTTCTGACCGCCGTTTACGTTGCGAACAAGCTCGAATGGCTAGGTCCCATCGAACCTCCTTCCGTTGTTTGGGCCCGCGTCATTGCCATCCAACTGATCGCATCCGCCACCACTCTGCTCATTCCTTTGCGCGGGCTGTTTTCCGGCATCAAACTCATCGGAAACGAGAAGATCGCTTTGGAAGAATCCATGCACAAACTCGATCTTCAGCGCGTTGAACTCGCGCAGGAGGTCGAGCGCCGTACGCGAGAACTCGAAACCGCGAATTCCGACCTCGCCGGATTCGCCTACACCCTCTCCAACGATCTGCGCGCGCCGTTGAGTTCGATCGACTCCTACACTCGGCAACTCGCCGCGACCGATGGACTCGGAACACGCCAGAAGGCGCTCGTCCAGCGGTTGCGCGAACTGTCTTCCAGCCTCGATCTCGACATCGACACCGCTGTGCACCAGGCACGCAAGCGATCCACCACATGACCACCCACAGAACCATGGACGACGCGCAGCGCAGACTGCTCCGCTCGATGGCGATCCAGGTCGTGGTCGTCGCGGCGATCCAGTTCGGGTTGTCGTTGTGGGAGCACCGCTCCCACTTGGAATTGTGGCAAAGCGTCATCCTCGCCTTGCTGGCGATTCCACCGCTGTTCTCGGTGGGAAGCGTTGGCCGTCTGTCGATCGGTTTCCTTTTGCCATTTTCCGTCTACACGCTGGCCGCACCGTGGATGCTGGGTGGATTGCGCCACCCCGTCACCCTGCTTCCGATCGTAGCCATCCATTCCATCGCATTCATTCTGGGAGCTCCAGCCGCGGTCTGGATGGTGTTCGCGAGCTTCGCGAACCTGCTCGCTTTGGCGGTCTGCGAAAACCAAGGGTTCATCCCGGCCTGGCCGCCATCGGTGGATTCCACCTTCCTGTACGTCGGGGCTTTCACCCTGCACGCGCTCCTTTTCGTGTCCTACCCGCTGGATACAATACGACAGTTTTTGTCGCAAGCCAGTTCGGACCTTGCCGACAGGCAGGCCAACGAGATCAAGCTCCAGGCCATGACCGGCTCGCTGGAAGTCGCTGTGGCGTCCCGGCGCAAGGAGTTGGAGTCGCGAAGGGCCCAGTTGCAGCGTTCCGCCGACGAGATGTCGGCCGCCATGCGATCGACGATCTTGCAGATGATCGAACTCTCCCGCGAGCTCACCGAATCGATCCCCGAAGAGTCGAGGGAAGCGAGATGGGCCTCGTTCCGGATCGCGGCCGGATGCGAACGCATGGAGACCATGCAGGTCTCCCTGCACAGATTCTGTCGCATGGGCGAAGGGTCGATCCAGCGCCGGCAACTTTCGCCACAGGCCCACACCGGCATGGTCCATCGCATCTGGGACGAGGTCCGAAACCTGCAACCCGATCGCCCCGTATCGTTTTTCCTCGATCCCATTCCAGGCTGCACCTGCGACACCGAGCTGCTCCGCCAGGTCTGGCAGAACCTTCTTTCCCACGCCGTTCGATCCGCATCGACGGCGCCTGGGTCGCCCGGTGTCCGCGTCCATTTCAAGGATGGGGATTTCTGCGTCGAGGACAACGGCACCGTGCAGGACCAGCAAAGCCTTTCGATGTTCGACGAGACGAACCGGTCGAGCCCTCCGGATGGCGAAGAGTCGGGGGAAGCGATCGCGCTGGCCATGGCGCGTCGCATCGTGGAAGTCCACGGAGGCGGGATGAGAGCCGAAAGCGGCGCTGGAAAAGGGGGCGTTCTGCGTTTCCACCTTCCCGAGGTCGTCGGCTAAGAAACGACCTTCGCCCTGGAACGACAATATTTGTCAATCAGGCTCCTGATCTGGAACGCCCTCACCGGCTTGGCGATGAATTCGTCGATCCCTTCGGACAGGGTCGCGTTTTCCTGGGCATGCGCGGATACCGCCACGATCGGGATTCCCTGGGTACGCGGATCCGATCGCAGGATCCTCGCCGCTTCGAAGCCATCCATGACCGGCATGTTGATGTCCATGAGGATCAGGTCGGGCGGTTCCAACATGGCGAAATCGACCGCTTCCTGACCGTCGCGTGCCCAGATCGACCGGCAGCCCGCCCGCTCCAGCAAGGCCAGCAGAAGTCTCGCGTTGATCCGTTCGTCTTCGGCAAGGAGCACATACGGCGATTCGCTCTGTCGATGCGATGGAGGTGCCTGCCCCTCGGCGCCCGACGCGTCCTTCACCGGAAAAACCAGGATGCAGGCCACTTCGGAGTTCTCCACCCTCACATCGAGACGCCCGCCCAAGGCCGCGGCAAGCCCTGCAGCGGCGTCCAGATCCTGTCGACTCGAACTCGACGCCCCGAACAGCCTTTCCTCCAGGTGCGCCGCGCGCGAATGCCTGCGCGACAAGCGCACTTCGATGAGCCCGGCGCGATGGGCGCACTCCACGTCCACCATGTCGTCGAGACCTTCCGACAAGATCTGTCCAACCGACACGACCGCCCGGTCGATCCTCTCCGGATCGCCGAAGACGAAATTCGATCCGCCCGCCCCGATGCTCGCGCTCGACTCCAGGACCGGCCGGAAGAACTGCTTCCAGGTCGCCGCGAGGATCTCAGGGTCGAATCGATCGTACCTGATCCGCAGATCGCCTTGACGCAGATCCATCTGGTCGATCACGCTGTTGATCCGGACCAGATGCCTCTTGAGCAACCGTTCGGTCCCTCCCAGCATCGCCAGGTCGACGCCTTCGCCGCCGCCTTTCAAGAGGTCGACCATGCCCATGAGTCCTTGCATGGGCGTTCGGAATTCGTGCGCCATCTTCTCCAGGAAGACGGCACGCGCTCGCAAGGCCTCGTCGGCCATCGATCTCTGCCTTGCCAATTCCTGTCCACGCTCCAACAGCTCCCTGGCGCGTTCCTGGTTCTGCTTCCAGATTGCCAACAACTCCATGGCGATCAAGGCCACCATCGCGAATTCGACCCCCAAAAAGCCGATCGGAAACAACCAAGCCAAGGGAGTGGATCCGCTTCGAAAGAAATACAGGTCGTGCATGCACGCCAAGAACATGCACGCGAAACCGAACGCCAAGATGAAGTCCCTGGCCCCGCGTCGTTTCCAACAGCTCCAGCAAAGCGCGCCCATTCCCCACACCAGGATGGGGAGGATGATCAGATCGACGGCCCAACTGAACAAGGTTTCCACGTAGACTAGGTCGGGCATGGCGCTGGAGGCCAGGAAAAACAAGCCACAGATTCCTAGCAGCCAAAGCCGGAATCGGTGGACCAATTGCCCTCGGCCGATAAAGTACAGGAGGAATGCCAGGGTGGAGATCGATGCCATCACCATGCCGGAGTACCCCACGACACGAAGCCAGTGCGAGGGATGCAATGGCGAGGAAAAGATGGTGGGGATGAACGAGATCGCGATCCCCAATGCGGAGAGCGAAAACCAGGTCCAATCGGGTCGCGTTCGCCCCAATCCATTCCACAATCCGAACACGAATACGCACGTGATCAGGCTGGCCAGACTGCCTGCTCCCGGAACGACAAGATTCAACACACTGCTCAAGTAGGCGAAATGTCCGATCTCGGCATATCCACCGATCCGGATTTCGGGTGGCTGGAACGCGAAGCCATCGGGGAAGACCTGGACCACGAACAGATTTTGTCCATTGCTGTCCGTGCGTTCATGGGAAAGCGAAATGACGGCGCCTTGGTAGGAGGAAGTCTTGCGTCCCCCACCCGAAAGCCCCCAACGGAAGACGTGGCTGCCATTCCAGTGGATGTCGATCCGATTGTTGACGACACCAAGCCCCATGTAGATCTCGCCGGAATCGGCAAGGTCGGTGTGGACATAGGTTCGGAACGTGTACACACTGTCGGGCGATCCGATGCGGTTGGGATCCGCACGGGCCTTCTCCGCATCGAAACCCTGCGCTCGACCTTCGGCACGTTCCATTTCCAGCGTCGAGTCGCGTAGCGGCGCAACCGACAACTCCCAATCGAACGGTGCGCAGAACGCCAAGGACGCCAAAACCAAGCATACAGCGACGATCCTTCCCGCGAAAGTCCCGGCCGAGAATGCGCGGCTTGAGGCGTTTTCGCAGGGCTCGATGATTGGACGAACGGGCATTTGAGCCCATGATATCAGTTTTCCGACAACGCTGCACGCCCCTGGAATCAGGGACTCGGAGCAGCCACCGATTTGCTCGGGTATACGCAACGGAAACCGATGGCGCCAGAGTACCGTTCTTCGGGATTGAAGCCGTCGCGGTAGGCCACCCGACCACCTGTCGGACCGTTCAACCAGCTTCCCCCGCGCATGACCCTGCCTGTGCCGTCCGCTGGACCTCTAGGATTGGATTCAGGACTTCTGGAGTACCAATCCGCGGCATACCAGTCGCTAGCCCACTGCCACACGTTGCCAGCCATGTCGTACAACCCGAATCGATTCGGCTTGCGCCCTCCCGCCGTGGCGATCAAGGCGTGACCATCGTTGCAGGGAAAGATGGACCAACCCGGCATCGTCTGGGCAAGGCTCAGGTCGGCGAGGTTGGCGTGATCGCAAGCCTGCTTGAGGGTGTCGCCCCAGACATAGGCACCCGAATCTCCAGCCCTTGCGGCATATTCGAATTCGGCTTCGGTCGGAAGCCTCCCCCCTTTGGCACGACAAAACGTGTCGGCCTCGCGCCACGTCACGTACCAGGCGGGATGATCCGGGTTGGGCACCGAACACGCCGGTCCCTCGCACAGGGTCCAAGGGGCCTCCCCGGTCTGGGCTTCGAACTCGGATTCGAGCACGGGGAGTCGATCCATCCGGAATGCATCCAGGCACACCTGGTGGCGCGGATGTTCGTTTTCAGGCCCCAATTCGTCGGGGCTTCCCATCCGGAAACATCCGGCCGGGATGTCGACGACTCCGGGTCGCGGTCCGGTACGACGTTTTTTGTCTGGCTTGCCGGACTTCGCGGCCGTCTTGGCTTCCTTGGATGTATTGGACGCTTTCCGTCGTTCGGCGCGGGCCTGTTTCTGCACGCGTTCAGGCAACGCCGATGGCCTTTCCAGGGCCACCGGGTTTTCCCTGGACGGTTCGGCCGGAATTTCGGAGGGGGCGTCGGCATCTGAAAATTCGGCCGATCCAGCCAACGCGGGGAGGGAGTCGGGCTGGATATCCGCGGGGTCGATCTGCGCCGACACCGAGCACGTCGCCAACAGCACGGCTACCGGAAGCACCCGACGAAACAACGGAACCTGAAAAACACCGGGGAACCTACACACGCGAGCGCTCCTTGCTTGTGATCCGGGACTCTATGAAAATGCAAAACACTCCGTGCTCCCGGCTCGCCTTCCTTGTCTCGGTTGTGTCAATCTTTGGACAGCACAAGGATCCAACCGGGTTCGGCGCCTGTCCATGGTTTTTCGGATTCGTCGGCCCACACGACATCGCGCGCGAACCCGAAACGGGCGGCAAGGGACATCAACGACTCGGGAGTCCACCGACGATGTTCAACCTTCCAGGCCGCGGTCCCCGACCCCGTGCCGGCCACCAGATGCAGTTCGGCCCGGTCGGAACTGGTCAAAATCCGTCGTCGCAGGAGCCGGACCCCGGAAGCGTCCAGGTCGGGAAGAGTCCGGTCGGGTCGGTCGTCGCGGTCGGCGACCACCTGCAAGACGAGCGCTCCACCCGGCTTCAATCGTCGCGACGCCCCTTGCAAAAAGGACGCGATGTCAGAATCCGTCAGCAAGTGCGGGAAAGTCTGCCCCAGGCACACGATGGCATCGAAAACCCTCCCAGGAAACACCGCCTCGATCGCCGCCAGATCGCCATGCGACACCCTATCGGAATCTGTCGCCAGGGACAGCTTGGCTTGCTCGACGAACCCGGGATCCAGATCGAATCCGAATGCATCGACGCCAGCCGGCAGCAAAGCGCGAACTAGCGATCCGGTGCCGCAACCGGCATCCAAAAGCGCACCACCCGGAGGCACCAGCGCGGCGCACATGTTCACGCGGGCCTGACGGAGAGGGAACAGCTGGTCCCAGACGGCGGCCACTGTCGACCACGAGGCGGATTCGTTCATCAATCCAAATGTACAGGGTCCGACGCATTGGGACATACCTGCGCCAGGGATGCCGGCCGAAAGGCCCGGGATCCCGGCGAAGCCGAGGCCCGGCTGGCAGCCCGGCCCGAGCCTGGCGAGGGAGGCGCCCGACAAATTCCGACCACCACGAAAAAGCCCCGTCCGCCTGATCGGCGAACGGGGCTTCCGTTGACGTTTTCCGTCAAGCCTTGCTTGATCCGATCCCACAGCGTTGCATCGCTCCAACCCACCCCAGCCCGCCCTACCACCGCTCCAGCAATCACGAAGCAGGCGGGTCACCCGAATGGGTGACAGGGCGGGAGAGAAGTCAGCAGTTCTGCCGGCCTTGCTTACTTGATGCGATCCCGCAAGTAATTCTCGACCTGGTCGATCGCGATGCGGTCCTGCGTCATCTTGTCGCGTTCGCGGATGGTCACGGTGTTGAGCTTCTCAGGTTCGCCCTGGCCCACGGTGTCGAAGTCCACCGTCACGCAGAACGGGGTTCCGATCTCGTCCTGGCGGCGGTAGCGCTTGCCCACGGCCTGGGTTTCGTCGTATTCCACCGGGAAGCTTTCCAGAAGGTCCTTGTAGAGCTTCTGGGCGACTTCGACCTGCTCGGGCTTCTTGTACAAAGGCAGCACAGCGGCCTTGACCGGAGCCACGCGAGGCGCGAAACGCAACACGGTGCGCTCTTCGCCGTTCTCGAGCTTTTCGAGATCGTAGGCGTCGCAAAGCGTCATGAGGGCCAAACGGTCGGCGCCCAAGGCGGGCTCCACGACCCACGGGATGAACCGCTCGTTGGCGACCTTGTCGTGGTAGCGCATGTCCTGACCGGAGTGTTCCATGTGCTGCTTGAGATCGTAGTCGGTGCGGCAGGCGATGCCCCACAGCTCGCCCCAACCGAACGGGAATTCGTACTCGATGTCGCAGGTGCCCGACGAGTAGAACGAGAGCTCCTCCTTGTCGTGCTCGCGCAGACGCAATTTGTCACCGCCGATCCCGACAATATTTGTCAGGAAGTTCATGCAGTATTCCTTCCAGTGCGCGTACCAGCGGGCATCGTCGCCGGGCATGCAGAAGAACTCCAGTTCCATCTGCTCGAACTCGCGGGTGCGGAAGGTGAAGTTGCCCGGAGTGATCTCGTTGCGGAAGCTCTTTCCGATCTGCCCCACGCCGAAGGGAACCTTCACGCGGGCGCCTTCGACGATGTTCTTGAAGTCGACGAAGATGCCCTGGGCGGTTTCGGGACGCAGGTACACGGCGGCGCCTTCGCCCTCCACCACGCCCTGTTCGGTCTTGAACATCAGGTTGAACGAGCGGGGTTCGGTCCAATCGAGCTTGCCGCAGGAGGGGCAGACGATCTTGTTGTCGTTCACCAGGGCGAACAGTTCGGAGTTGGTCTTGCCGGCGATGGCGGCCGATCCCAGCTTGGCTTCCACCAGATGGTCGGCGCGTTCGCGGGCATGGCACTTTTTGCAATCCATGAGCGGATCGGAGAAGCTCTTGAGGTGGCCCGAAGCCTCCCACACCTTGGTATTCAGAAGGATGCCTGAATCGAGGCCGACCACGTCGTCGCGGCGGGTCACGAAGTGCTTCCACCACAGGTCCTTGAGGTTGCGCTTGAGCTCCACGCCGTAAGGGCCGTAATCCCAGGTGTTGGCGAGGCCGCCGTAGATCTCCGAGCCGGGGAACACGAACCCGCGGCGCTTGGAGAGGGAGACGATTTCCTTGAGATTCTCGAGCTTGGCCATTTTTTGTCCGTCGCGCCGATTGCCGGTCACCGGTGGCGCGCCTTTCTGGATGTGTCGGATTCCGGCTGGATGTCGGTCCGTAGGGGCGCAAAGGTAGATCCGGTACCGAAGGTGGTCCGGATGGACGCAACTGACACAGGAGGGCTCCGTGGGTGCGGCACCCGACCCAGGCCTGGGTGAAGGTGGCAACGGCTCGATGCTGGACTCTTTAGAGCGCAGATCCAAAGTGAATTCGCGAAAACGACGAACACACCGCGATGCGATTGCGATTCATTCTCGTATGTTGTCCTCCAGCCAACCCGTCAGGAGAACCTGCCATGCGACCAAGCGTTGTTTTTGCCCTGATCCTCACATTTTCCCTCTCCGCACTCGCCGATACCATCCAGTTCGCGGGGCAGCGCACCACCGAGAGGGATCTTGCCACGGGTCTCCAAGTTCCATGGGGCATGGAGGAGGATTCTTCCGGAAAAATCTGGTTCACGGAGCGGCCGGGACGGATCTCGCGACTGGACCCCGCCACCGGAGCAAGAAGGGTGTTGCTACGGTTGACCGACGTCTACGCATCCGGCGAAACCGGCCTGCTCGACCTCGCGCTGCATCCGGACTTCCCCAAGGTTCCGCAAATCTTCACCGTCTACACATACCAAACGGGCAGCAACATCCGGGAACGCCTGGTCCGGCTGGATTGGGACG
>JBDKGS010000120.1:0-12098 GCA_039798065.1 Fibrobacterota bacterium
CGCGCTTGGATGGGACATGGTCGGTGTCCATGGCCGTGCGAAATCCGTCGACGGTTTCGAGTTGCGGGTGGGCAACGGCATGGCAAATCTTGTCGCGCCGGTGGCAGGTACCGTGGAATGGATGTCCCTTTCGGGTGCCGTGGTCGGTTCGGCTCGGGTCCAGGCTGGATCCAACTCCATCGAACTGCCCAGGAAGTCCGGTTTGTGGATTCTGCGCATGTCCGGCACCGGTCGCGAGTGGAAGGTATTGACCCCTTAGGTCGGTTCCTTCGAGATTCCGTGAACTCCGAGCGGCTGGGTCGACGATCCGGTCGCTCTTTTGTTGTTGAAGATTTTGTTTTTCTTGCAAATCGTCGCCAACCAGATGCCCGGCTTCGAAGCTGTCGATAGGTTAGAATGAAGTCTGGACGCTTCCGACCACGCCGACGAGGACGTAGGTGCGATGCCCAGCCAAGCTCACCCACAAAAGTCCAAAGGGATCCATCCATGTCCTTACTCTCGAATCGGCCGACCTATGCGATCTTTCCGATCCTGACCGGACTAGTGGCCTCCTTGTGGACATCTTCGCTTGCGGGGGAAGTGGATGATTCTGCCTCGCAGACCTGGCACTACTCCGACGGCAACCAGCAGATGAAAGCCGGGCATCGCCAAATCAGGAAATGGCGCGCATCGAACGATTCGGCACGCCAGTTGGCCATGGAGCAGGTTTACGGGAGTTCGGGAACATCCGTCGCAACCGGCTTTGCGGGCCGCAGCTCGGCCGCGAGCGTTCTCGCCGCACCCACGCCTTTGGGGACCGAGCACAGTTTCGCCAATGGACGCATCAAAGGCAAATGGGTGCTGAACCGAATTTCGAACACCACGGCAAAGGGGGGATACGGATCGGGTGTCCGGCTCGATCGGACCGCCTACGATACCGCGACCAACACGCTGTACGCTCTGACCACCGAAGGCAATCTGGTTTCGGCGCCGCTGGTGCAGATGGGTGCGTGGGAGGTGAAGAACCAGGTCGTCCAGATCGCCCGTCCTTCGTTCACCGGTGTGAGCCTGCCCGGAGGAGGATACCGGCTGGTGGGAATGATCAAAGGGCTGTTCCGCTACTCGGACGATGCGGGTCTGACATGGACGGAATCCGTCGGAGGCGCCAGTTCGAGTTCCACTTCGGTCTGGACCGCCACCATGGGAAACGGCGACATCGTGTCTCTGGTGACCCGCACCGGGCTCGATGTGCTGATCCGATCCACCGACCAAGGCGCTTCCTTCAAGGATGTGCAGACCTGGACAAGGACGAGCGCATCGGCGGTGATGGCCACATGGCTCTACAACACCAACGACGTTTGCATCCTGTTGCGAAAGCGCGAGACGGGATCTGCCGTCGACGTCTACCGGTACGCCGACGGCTCACTTGCCATCGAAGGGTCGATCCCCACCGCGGCCAAACCCACCAGCATGACAGGAACCGTCGTGGGTTCGACCACACGGGTGTACGCCCGCATGGACGACACCACCGGGTGGACCACCAAGGACGCGAAGAGCTGGACCAACATCAAAGGGTGGAAGGAGGAAGTCCAGACCGTCCTTCCCGATCAGCCTGAGGTGGTGATCTCCAACGCCCCGGAACACGATTTGTCCAAGGACGGCGGCGCGACCTGGACCGACTATCCCGACAACGACAACACCATCGGGTGGGATCCCAAGCACGTGCGCTTCTACAAGGTGAACGGCAAGTGGACCCTGGTGGCCGCCAACGACATGGGATTGTGCTTCAACGACGACGCGTTGAACGGATCGACTTGGCACTACGTCAACCGCAACCACAGCTACGCCATCCTGCACGGTGGGCTTTCGGTGGACAATGTCGCCTTGACCCTCACATCCAACCAGGATCCCGGCACGTTCGAGCTCACCCGCACCGCGCGCGACACTTTCCTGGCCACCAATCGAAACGGTGCCGACGGCTTGCGGGCGGCCGCATCCAACGCAGGAAAGGCCTACTGGTACCGCCACTACTGGGCCTCCTTCATGCATGCCCACGCGGCATCCACGGCAAACACGAAGAAAGCCTCGATCGACATCGCCAACGACTGGTACACCCCGCCCTTCAAAGGCTCGACAAAATCCGGCGAGGACGCCATCTACGTCTCGGGTTGGGACAAGCTGATCAAGCTGACCTACATCGCCGCATCCAACACCATCACGCGCACCGATCTACCCAAGAACTTCAAGGTCGACGCGGGCGACGTGACCTTCGGGGTCGGGGTCGCGCAATCCGATCCCAACCGGATCTACGTGACGACAAAAAACGGCCACTTCTACACATCCAAGGATGCTGGACAGACCTGGACCGAAACCAGCTACACGGGGACAAAACCTGTCAAACAATGGGCGGATTGGAGCAACGCGGCGGGTTTGTACATCGAAGTCGCCGACAGCCTTCCCGATCTCGTCTTCTGGGGCGGTGGATCGGGCGCGGCGGCGTGCCTGGTGAGTCGCGATGGCGGCAAGACCTTCGCCTCCACCGTCACGGGTCTTCCTTCGGGTGGCGAGGTTCGCAACGTGTCCATCGCTCCAGATGGCAAATTGGCGTTCAGTTCCAACTTCCAGGTCTGGCTGGCTTCCGACAACAAGTGGTACGACCTGCGCAGCGCGAGCCTGCCCTCGGCGGCGCTCCCGGCCGCGAGCGCCTTGAACTATCTGCCGTTGCAAAGGAAGGTGCGCTACTTCACCTGGGGAGCGGGCGTGGTCGACCTGGATATCACCAGTCTGAACACCACAGACAATCCCGAAATCGCGTTCAATGCCAATTCCTGTTACCAGGTCAAGTCGGTGTCCAGCGGGAAGTCTCTCACCGCCACCGCGACAGGATCTGTCGTACAGGCTCCGTACACGGGAGCGGCGAGCCAGACTTGGCGGTTGGTTGGGGTCGATGCGTTTTTCCGTCTGGAAAACACCGGCACGGGCAAGGTCCTGGAAGTGGCCGCGAACTCCTTCAAGGAGGGGGCATTGGTCCAGACGGCCGCCTGGAGCGGATCCGACAACCAGCAGTGGAACATCGTACGCAACGGATCCAGCTACGCCTTCGCCGCGCGCCACAGCGTGAAGACCCTGGAAATCGCCGCGGCATCGATCGCCGACAGCGCCAAAGCCGACCAAGGCATCTACTCGGGTGCGGCCCACCAGAATTGGAACGTCGTGGAAGCTGTCGCCTGCGGGGCGTCGCCGGTGCGACAGGTTTCGGCATCGGATAGGCTCAGGCTTTCCTCGTTGGGCAAAGGCCGCTACCGGATCGAAGGCACGGAAGGCGCGATTGTCCATGTGCTCGCCTGGGATCGCACGGGCAGGATCGTGCGGCGCGAGACCACCGCTTCCGAGATCGATCTCTCGGCCCTCGCCAAGGGGGTGTACCACATTCGGGTATGGGGCGGACACATCGACGCGACCATCGGAGTGTCCATCGTTCCTTGACAAACGCGTGATTCCGACAGTTGCCGGTATTTGATGGGTGGGCTTATGCTACGCCCATCAACCGCAAAGCCTGAACCGTCACGCTCGCCAGCACCCAGGCCAAGGCGACGAATCCAACCATCTGCCCGAGCGCGAACTTGTTCGAGACCTCTCGGCGCATCACGGCAACCGTCGTCAAGCACTGCAGCGCGATCAGGAAGAATACGATCAGACCGATCACGCTGGAGGTCGTGAATACCAGTTGCTGGGTTCCCTCGAAGGTGGCCCCGCGCATGGATTCCAACAATCCCGTGCTGGACTCTTCCACGTTTTGCACCGCGAACACCACCGCCAAGGCCGACACGAACACTTCTCGTGCAGCGAAGGCCGCGATGAGGGCCACGCCCACGCGCCAGTCGAGTCCCATGGGGGCCAGCACGGGCGAGAGGATCTTGCCGACAAAAATCGCCGCCGAGTTGTCGGGGGAGGGCAGGTTCATGAACAGCCAGAACACGATGGACACGCCAAGAATTGTCAAACCGGCGCGCTGCACGTAGCTCACGGTGCGGTCCCAAGCCGACACCACCACGGTGCGGAACGTGGGTGGACGCCAATGGGGGAGTTCCACCTGGAAGCCGGTGTTGGAAGGCGGGATGCGCAGGAGTTTGCCGCCCACCACAGCCACCAGCGAGGCGAAGACCAGGCTCAGCAGGTAGATGCCCGTGAGCGCCAAGCCGCCCAGCCAAGGTTTTTCGGGGGGTACCAGAAAGCCCAGCAGCAAGCCCCACACGGGCAATCGCGCCGAGCAGCTCATGAGCGGGATGATGAGCATGGTGAGCGTGCGCTCGCGGCGACCGGGAATGGTGCGGGCGGCCATGGCGGCCGGAATGGCGCAGGCGTTGCCGGAAAGGAGCGGCACGAACGATTTCCCATTGAGCCCGATCAGTAGTAGGAATCTGTCGACCAGCATGGCGCCGCGCGAGAGGTAGCCCGAATCTTCCAGCAGGCCAAGCGCCAGGAACAGGATCGCGATCTGCGGCACGAACACGAAGACCGCGCCGCCACCGGCGATCACACCGTCGACCAACAGCCTCGAGAACCAGCCGTCGCCCAGATGGGCGCTGGCCCAGGCGCCAAGCCAGCCGAAGCCGCTGTCCACCAGGTCCATGAACGGTGCCGCGGCCGAGAACACCGACCAGAACAGCGCGGTCATCACGGCGGCGAACACCACCAGGCCCAAGGCGGGGTGGAGCGCCAGGCGGTCGAGTCGTCCCAGTCCGGGATTCGCCCCGGGGGCCTTTGATGGATCCTGGCGCAGGGTGCGGGCCACCACGTCGTCGGCCCACCGGAAATTGTCCTGGATCGCCTCGTCGGAAATGGTTTGCGGGACCGAGGCCGCGCGGGGCGCCTCGGGAAGCGTGGATTCGATGCACGAGACAAGTTCCGTCACGCCGGATCCGGTGCGTCCGTCCAGTTCCACCACCGGTACGCCGAGGATCTCGGAGAGCTTGTTGGCGTCCAGATCCCGGCTCTGCTTGCGGGCGATGTCGTTCATGGTCAGGGCCACCACGGTGGTGAACCCGGATGCCAGAATTTGTCGAATCAGGGGAAGGTGCCGTGCCGGTTGGGTGGCGTCGAGCACCGCGACGAGCAGATGCGGATTGGACTCGGCGGTGCCGATGACCGAACCCAGCGAAGTGAGTGCCGAAAGCGCCACTTGTTCGTCGGCCGACCGTGGAATCAACGAGACGATTCCCGGAGTGTCCATGATTTGGATGCTTCCGGGCTCGATGGCCGTCGAGCTGGAAGGGGAATGGCAATCGGGGGTGGTGGTCCCAGCCGTTTGCGATTTGTCGGATCCTGTCCGCAGCTTGCCCAGCGAAAATTCCACCGTGGCGCCCGGATAGTTCACCGTCTTGAAGCGCGATCCGGTCAGGTGGTTGTAGAGGCTGGTCTTGCCCGCATTGGGGGCTCCCACCAGCACGACGACCTTCCCGGCGGCTTTGACGGTTTCTGTCTGAGACATGTCAGAACTCCACGCAGGCGGCATCGGCGCGGCGCAGCGCGATGGTCGACCCGCGCACTTGGAACGCCATGGCACCCCCGAAGGCGGCCTTGGCCACCAGTCTCACGGTCGCCCCTGGAGTGAATCCCAATTCTTGCAGGCGCTGGCGAAGGGTGGAGTGGCCGGCCACCGAGCGAATGGCGACTTCTTGACCGTTGTCCAATTGTGAAAGATCGTGTCCGTGGCTCATTATGGGACCCCTTTGTCTATCTCTATAAATAGAATGATACTTAATCTCATTTAAAAAGAAAAGAGAAAGCTCGATGTCACCTGATGTTTTCCGGGCCTTTCGGGTCGAATCCCTTGAGATTCAGTGTGAGAATGAGAATGCATGTCATTAATTTATTACAGAATATCGGATCAAGCAAGCGAGAAATAAACGGTTCGTCGATCCAAGGGGCAGATGAGCAAACTCTCGTACGGAGACGGACTCCAGACCTCAGTCGATGCGGCAGCCCTTGTTGAAAGGGCGGTGGCGATGGCGCGCGACCAGATCGTAGACCGCGTCCCGCCACCCACGCGGAACGAATGCGCCGTATTTCGCCAGGCGCCATGGAAACCTGCATCGGGACAGAACGGCAACGACGGCGTCGGATTTTGTCTTGACGGAATCCGACATGATCACGACGACGCTGTCGATTTCATTCGGGATGATTCCGGCCGGAAACAGGGCGCGACCCTCGGGCGACTCGAGCGGGAAGGCGACCCATGGTCCGCGGGTTCTTCGTTTCGCCCAATCCACGCAGGCTTGGCAAAAGCCGCAATCGCCATCGTAAAGGAGAACCGGTGGATCTGACGATGGCGTGAAGTGCTGCATGGGGATCAATCTACCCGTCGTGGATGCATTTTGTTCCCTACCATGGATGTCTTCGCCGGGGCGTTGTTGTTGTATTCCCTCTTGCTTGCCGAAACCGCCTACCTCGCCTTCCGCGGAAGGAACGTGCCGTGGCGCGACATCGCCGCCGACCTGGCCTCGGGGCATCTGCCCATGTGGCTTTGCCGGGGGCTGGAAATCGCCGGATTCGCGTGGATCGCAAGCCATGCCCCGGTGCACGTACTTGACGGCTTGCCGCGCGCGGTGCAATGGGCGGTGGCGTTCGTGGTGTGGGATCTTTCTTTTTACTGGCTGCACCGGTTGCACCACGCGATTCCGTTTCTTTGGAAGATCCATGTGGTGCACCACCAGGGCGAGGCCTACGGATTTTCGTTGGGGATCCGCAACGCCTGGTTTTCGTCGTTGACATCCTTGCCGTTTTTTGTCCCCATGGCCTTGCTTGGATTCGGGGCGGAGTTGTTCGTGGCGGTGGGGAGCGTCCACTACTTCGTGCAGTTCTGGAATCATTCGGCTCTGGCGGGAAAGCTGGGTGTGCTGGAATCCGTCATGGTCACGCCCACCCACCATCGGGTGCACCACGGACGCCAGAGGGAGTACATCGACTGCAATTTCGGCGGGACGCTGGTGTTGTGGGACAAGCTCTTCGGATCGTTCCGACAGGAATTGCCCGATGTTCCGTTGTTGTACGGAGTGGAAGGCGATGCACCGCGCTCCAATCCCATCGACGCCAATCTGGGGCCTTTCGCGCCCGCGAGCGCCGGATTCAGAACGTCCGTCCGTCTTGCCGCCCACCCCGCCCGCGACCGGTTCGTTGGGTTGGCGGGATTGATCCTGTTCACCTTGCTGTTGCAATATGTTCGCGAGGCGCCGCATTGGACCTGGACTGTGCGGCTTGGATGGGGAGCGATCGTCACGATGGCGACTTGCGCGTTGGGCGCCTACGCCGATGGACGATCCAAGGCCTTCGCGATTTGGATCGTGACAGGTCCTGTCGCGTGCCTTGTCGCCTCGGTCTGGTTGGATTCCATTTGGATCGGGCTCGTGGGTTTGCTGCTGGCGGCCCTGAGCGCCTGGCATGCCCGCGAGGTCGCAAAACCCTAGTCCGAAGGAATGCCGATCACGCGCCTCAATTTGGCGCCTGGGGCCGGTGGCGACCATGCTGCCAAAGAAATGACTCCGGGGAGGGCGTCGCGCGCGGTGCAGAGCCGGATCCATCCTTGACGGAAATTGTCGATCGCTTCGGGTGGTGTGGCGTGATCGGCGAGGTCCAGACGGAACTGGTCGGATCGGATTTGTGTGAAGCTCCAATCGCTCACCATGGGCAGGTTTTCCAACATCAGCCGTCGGACAAAATCCGGAAAAATCGCCTGTTCGGTGCCGTCGTGTCCCGGGACGCGCAGGATGTCGTCGCAACGGCCTTCCACGCGGGCGATGGCCATCGCCTGTCGTCCGCAGTCGCAATGTCCTGCCACCAGGATGTCGTTGAGGCGGTATCGGATCACGGGTTGGGCGCGTCGACGGAAATCGGTGATGATTGGGCGAAAACGTGTCTTCGTTTCGTCCAACCATTCCCGCTCGACGATCAGGTGCTCTTCGTGAAGGTGCAACGTGCCTCGCGGACAAGGGGTGGCCAACAGACCTTCGGTGCATTGGTAGATCTGTTCCACACGCACGCCAAAGGCCGTCTGGACATCGCGTTCCACATCGGGTTCCAAGACCTCCGCGACCGACAGAATCCGTCGGATCGATCGCAGGCGCGGCGCGATCCCGCGCCGGGCGAGCATCCCCAGTACCGACGGAGGAGCGGCGATCAGGGTCGGGTTCTGGCGTTCCAGGCTCGCGGCGAGGTCTTCCCACGGAGCGTACAAGTCGTGGTGACGAAATTCGACATGGCCTTTCCCCAGGGTGCGATACAGGTTGGAGTCGGAACGCAGCACCAAGGCGATGCGATGGCGGCGCCGGAACAGATCGGGGAGGATGCGGCGAAGGATCACGCCCGCCCACAGGGCGCGCTCGGAGGGGGATGCGACGAACAGGCCGCGCGACCCCGACGTGCCCGACGACAATCCCACCGTGATCGATTCGCCGGTGGCAGGGGACTCCAGGGTGGGGCTGAAGTCGCGTTCCCGTTCGGCGCGCAAGGCGATGGCTTCGCAGGTCTTGCGGTCCAAGCCTTTGGTGTTGATGCGGTCGAAGTGTTCCATCCAATCGGATTTGGAGATCGTCGGCCATGCGGAAATGTTGGACGGATCTTGTCCACGATAGAACGGGCTGTTGGCTTCGACCCAGCGCAAGTGCGCGAGTAGACCTTCTTCCCGCGCCGATTGCCAGGCATCCCGCGATCGAGAGGACAAAAGCCGTCCTTCGCGCCACCAGGCAAGGATGGTGCCCAGGCCCTCGCTCATGCCAGGCTCTCCAGGGTCTTGTGGCAATGCGATGGCACCATGACCAATCCGGGATCGGCTGCGCGCAGTTCGATGAGCTTGCGCAGCGTTGCCAGGGCCGTCTGGCGGTGGTGCATGACAATTCCTGTTAGTGCCTGCGGAGGGCGCCAGCCCTGCAGCGATTCGCCGGTCCAGCAGGCGTCCGCCACCAGGAAGGTGCGTCCGCGTGCGGAATCCAGGAAGAACGCACCCACGTGCCCGGGAGCGTGACCGGGTAGATCGATCAGCACCAGGGAGCCATCTCCGAACGCGTCCCAGCCCGATCCAAAAGAGGCGAGCTCATCTTGCGGGACCGTTCGTGGCATTTCTTCGATCCACCGCGCCCTATCCACCAGATCGGCGGGGAACAGCTTGCGCAGAATTCCCTGGCGCACCGCATTGAAGCGCCCACCGCGGTGAGCCGCATCCCAGGCTTCGCGTCGCAAGACAATTTTTGACGATGGAAAGTCGTGCAGCCCCGAGACGTGGTCGCCGTGCAGATGCGAAAGGATCACCGTCGCGATGTCTTCGCAACGGATTCCGCGGGCTTCAAGTTGTGAGCGGGCGCATTGGTCGGTTGGGATGTCCACCGGAGTGGTCCAAGCGTAGAGGCGCTCGGGGAACGGTCGTGTGGCTTCCACGAAAGCTTGCGAATACCCTGTATCGAACAATGTGTGCCCATGGACGGGGTGCTCCAAAAGCACCACCAAAGACGGAAATTCGCGCGACGCCCATTTGCCGCCGCGAAGCACCATGCACTCGGGGTGTCGGCACGATCCCGCGCGCAAGTAGGTGGCCTTCCAGGTCATTGGTGTTCCTTCCACCAGCGGGCGTAGGCTTGGACGTTTTCTGTCCAAACGTGGCGCGGCTCCCACTGCAGGTGCTGTTTCGCCGATTCGAGGTCGAGGGTTTGCGCGTACGATAGCACCCCGGCGCTGTAGCGCGTCAGGACGGGCTCGGTCGCGCCACGAACGCGGGCGACGGATTCCGACACTCTGGCCACCAAGGCCAGCAGCAAGGCGGGCATCGGGCGCCAGCGTACCGGGATTCCCAGCGCCCCGAAGACCCCCTCGACAGCGTCGCGAAAACCGATGGGTGCGCCATCGGAGACGTGGTGGAAGGTGCCAAGGGAGGAGGTTGGCGAGGTCAAGCAGGCGCTTAGCGCCTCCACTGCGTTGGGCATACCGGTGAGATCGATCTTGAAACGACCGCCGCGCACCAGGGGAATGGCTCGCTGTGCGTTGGCGCGCGCAAGGCGTGGGAACAACGCGGTGTCCCAAGGTCCGTAAAGCCCGCGAGGACGGATTCCGACCACCTCGATACGGCTTGCCGCCTCGCGAAGGACAGATTCTGCCTGGGCTTTGGTGTGGGCGTAGTGGTTGGCGGGAGCCGGGAGAGTGTCTGTTTCGCGAAGCCCGAACTGGTCGCGAGGGCGGTAGAGAAGACTGGGCGTCGACACATGCACGAACCGCCTTGCTCCACACACGATGCTCGCTTCCACAAGCCGTTTGGTGGCCAACACGTTGTCGCGCTCGAAATCGGCAAGGTTTCCCCACACCGAAGAACGCGCCGCGGCGTGGACCACGATGTCGATATCTGTCATCAACGGTTCGAGGGGCGCATCCGACAAGTCGGCCGACACGGCGTCGAATCCATCGTGGGCAAGCAGCGCCAACGCGGCGGGATCGCGGCCAACGCACCGAACTTGGTGCCCGTGTTCGCGCAGATGGAACGCCGTGTTGCGGCCGAGCCCACCGGTGGCGCCGGTCAGGAGGATGTTCACGTGTGCTCCAGCAACGCGGCGCCGAAACTTACGCCGGCGGAGGTTCCCGCGAGCAGGATCTTCTGGCCAGACAAAATCCGTCCGGATTGGATCCCGATGTGCAGCGCGGTCGGGATGGAGGCCGATACCTGGTTTCCGTGGGTGGCGAAGATGTCGATGCGGCGGTCGGCGCCGAACCCCACCGTGTTCGAAAGGCTGTCGATGGCGTGGCGGCTTGCCTGGTGCGGGACCAGCCAGTCGATGTCTTCCACACGAGTCTCGTGTTCGGCAAGGAAGTGGGACAGAAATTGGGGAAACCGGTCGACCACGGCGCGGAACAGTTTGGGGCCGTCCATGTGGAACAGGAAGTCGTCGGGTTTGGAGCCCCTCGACGGGTGCTTGCGCGAGCCGCCCGCGGGCAGTTCGCAGAGTTCCGAAAATTGTCCAAAGGTCTGGAAGTCGGCTTGCAACGGAGGGCCGTCGGGGCTCAGCACCACGGCAGCGGCGCCGTCGCCGAACAGGCAGTATTCCTGCAGCCTTTTGGGGTGGGTGCCCACCGAGGCGATGTCGGAGCACACCAGCAGGATGGGCTTGCGCAGACCTCCGCGGAAGAACTGCTCGGCCACGTGCAGGCCTGCCAAAAAGCCAAGGCAGGTCATCCCCACGTCCAGACACGGAACGCCGCGCGCGGACTTGCCAATTTCCGTCTGCAGCAACGCGGCGTTGCCGGGGATGGCTTGGTCGGAGGTCGCGCTCCCGCATAGAATCCAGCCAAGTTCGGCGGCTTCGATTCCTGCATTCCGCAAAGCCTGTACCGCTGCCTGTGCACCCAATTGCGAGGCGGTTTCGCGGGTGGCTTTGTAGCGGCGCACCACGCCGGCGCGTTCACGAACCCAAGCGTGGCTTTTGCCGATGGCCTTGGCGATCTCTTCGGCAGATTCTGTCGTTGGCGGTAGGGAAGTCGCGGTGGCGAGCAGTCTCATCGGTTCACTCGGTGGTGGAGGAGGTCAGGGATGCATTTCAGAATAGTTTCTGAACCGCTTCGGATCTTATGCAGGATGCGTGCCAAATTCCGTAGCGGCTTCGTTGAGACGCTCTTTCGTGCGATGCACGAGCGGTAGCTTGCGTGGTGACGCCTCCGTCCTGCACCCGCCTACTGCGATGGGCCAGCACTCCCTGAGGTACAGTGCCGATCGAAAATGGGGGAAAGGAGTTCGCGTGGATCGCGATCGATTTTCGAAAGGGTGCGGACCTAGTTCGGGCGCTGGTGCTAACTTGCGGCGGATACCTGAGACTAAGAATCAATCCCGTGTGATCCCTGCGAGCGCTGGTCATGGCGGATTGGAATCGATGTCCAAACCTCGTCGAAGGAAAGTTGTCCATGAAGACCTTGTTGTTGATCCACGGCATGTTCATGACCCCCGAAAGTTGGAAGGCATGGGTTCCCTTCTTCGAGGACCGCGGGTACCGCGTGATTGCTCCGGCATGGCCGTTGCACGACAAGCCGGTCGCCGACATGGTGCGCGCCCATCCGGACTCCGCGTTGGGCAGGCTCGAGTATGGCGATAT
>JBDKGS010000121.1:0-12082 GCA_039798065.1 Fibrobacterota bacterium
CGCGAAGAGCGGTTCCTGGACGAATTCGCCGAAACCGCGCAGAAATTCCCCGGGGTGCGGTTGGTGCTGGAGCATGTGTCCACTGCGGCTGCGGTGGAACGCGTGCTTGCGCTTGGACAGAATGTGGCAGCCACCATCACGTTGCACCATCTGGAGATCACCCTCGACGACGTGATCGGGGGCAACCTCAAGCCGCACCTATTCTGCAAGCCCATCGCCAAGCGACCCACGGATCGCGACGCGCTGCGCGAAGCTGCGTTTTCGGGGTCGACCAAGTTCTTTTTCGGGTCAGACAGCGCCCCGCACCACAAAGGCAAGAAGGAATGCGCGGCGGGGTGTGCCGGGGTCTACTCCATGCCGGTGGCGCTGGAAGGCCTGGTGGATGTGTTCGATCGGGCCGGGCGGCTGGATCGATTGGAAGGGTTCTGCGCCCAATTCGGCGCCGATTTCTACCGTCTGCCCCGCAATCAGGGGGAGGTGGAGCTGGTCAAGGAACCGTGGACGGTTCCCGACCTCACCAACGGCGTGGTTCCGTACCGCGCAGGGGAATCCATGCCGTGGCGCGTGGCTACATTGAATCCATTCGTGAACCTGAAATAATTCTGACCGTACTCGAGGAAAGACCAATAATGGACGTCGCATCGAATCTCGTGGTTGCCATCATGGCCGGTGGATCCGGCACCCGTTTCTGGCCGATGAGCCGCGAGGAACGCCCCAAGCAGTTCCTGAATCTGACCGGCTCGCGCACCATGCTGCAAGTGACCCGCGATCGCCTGCAGGGCTTGGTTCCTCCGGAACGGATCCTGGTGTTGACCAACGCGCGGTTCGCCGACCTGGCGCGCGAACAGCTGCCCGAGCTTCCGTCGGAAAATGTCATCGGCGAGCCCATGGCCCGCGACACCTCGGGTGCCGTCGCTTTGGCCGCGGCGCTGGTGGAAAAGAAATGGCCTGGAGCGGTGCTCGCCATCTTGGCCGCCGACCACACCATCGAGACCGCGGCGCGCTTCCAGGAAGTGCTGCTGGGCACCGCCGAGGCCGCAGCCGCCGAAGGTGGCCTGTACACGTTCGGCATCCAGCCGCGCAACGCCGCCACCGGATACGGTTACCTGGAAGTGGGGACAAAAATCGGCGAACGTCGTGGTGCCGCGGTGCACAAACTTGCCGCCTTCCGCGAAAAGCCCGATGCCGCCACCGCCGAATCCTTCCTGAAGTCGGGCAAGCACCTGTGGAATTCGGGGATGTTCGTGTGGAAGACCACCGATATTTTGGCCGAAATCGAAAAGCATCTGCCTGCACACCACGCCGCCATGAAGGGCGCCGCCGCCGCTTGGGGTACGACAAAATTTGACGAGGCGCTCAAGGCCGCTTTCGAACCGCTCCCCAAGGTGTCCATCGACTTCGGCGTGATGGAAAAAGCCTCGGACGTGCGTTGCGCTGTGGCCGATTTCGACTGGAACGACGTGGGCGGCTGGGTGGCTCTGGAACAGGTCCTTCCGCAGGACGCGGCGGGCAACTGGACGCAAACCGACCTGCTTCCGTTGGATGCTACCGGAAACATCGTGGTGTCGGAGCAGAACGGCCACAAGGTGGTTTGCATTGGGGTGTCGGATCTGATCGTGGTCACCACGCCCAATGCCACGCTGGTGTGTCGCAAGGGCGACGCTGAGCGCATCAAGCAGGCTGTGGAGGCCTTGAAGAAGGCATGAGCCTTCCCACGGCGCTGAGCTATCTCACCGTGCTGCGCTTGCCTGGCAAGCGCCAGTACGATCTGCGCCGTGCGGTCCATTGGTTTCCCGTCGTGGGCCTGTTCGTGGGAGGTTTCCTGGCGCTGGTCTGGTGGGGGAGCGAAGCCTTCGCTCCCCGGCAAGTGGCGGCACTGATGACCGTTCTTGCCTGGACCTGGATCACGGGGGGGATCCATCTGGATGGATTGGCGAACACGTCGGAGGCGTTGCTTTCGTGGCGTTCGCGTTCGAGCATGCACGAGATCCTGACCACGCCGCATATCGGGCCGCTGGGCATGACCGCGGTGTTCGCCGTGCTGGCGACAAAAGGTGTCGCGCTCGACAACATGAGCGTGGAGCGCGCGGCGGTGGCGTTGTTCGTTGCCCCGGTGTTCGGAAGGTCGGCGCAACTGCTGGCGACGGTCATGTCGCCCTACGCCAAAAGCGACGGCATCGCCGTGACCGCCTTTGGCGGCGGAGGCAATTGGAAACGGGTGGTGCTGGCATTGGCGCCGCTCGTGATCGTGCTGCAATTGGGCCCCGAGCGGGCCGTGGTTGCCCTGGTGGGCTGGGCGATCCTGGTCTTCGCGCTGGTGTCGCGGATCAGGAACTTGCTGGGAGGCATGACCGGCGGGACCATGGGCGCGTTGACGGAAATCGTCGAGGCGTGGATCATGGTGGCCGCGACGCTGGACTTGCCGCGGTTCGTCAATCTTGGGTTCTGAGCCGGGATCGGTACCGCCAGACCGCCACGGCGGCAGGATTTGTCTGTCGCATCTGCTGGGAGGCATGGGACTGCTCCTGAGCTTCGGCGCCTTCGTGAACGTCCAGTTCAACAACTACCTGTTCGAATCCCGCGGGCTCGGGCCTTCGCAGATCGGGATGGTCTCTGCTTTGGGCAACCTGGCCGCCCTGTTCAGTCCGGTGGTGGCCGGTTGGTGGACGGATCGATCCGGATCCCCCAGGCTGGTGTTGTCGGTCTATCTGTTGTTGGGCGGATTCGCCTTGTCGGTGTTGCCGTATTTGCAGGGCGTGGTGGTGCTTGCTGCGGGTTTTTTCCTGCTTCAGGTGGCGCTGAGCCCGATTTCGTCGCTGAGCCAGTCGCTGGTCATACGGCGCACCGCGGCGGGCAGCTCGGCGTTTTTCGCCATGCGCGCGATGGGGACCTTGGGGTTTTTCCTGGTGTCGATGTGGCTTTCGAAGGCGCTTCGTGCGCAAGGGCTCGAACATGCCTATCTGGCGATGGGCATCCTGTTGGCGGTTTCCCTGCCCTTTTTCCTGTTCCTTCCGGCGCGCGCCCAGATGCAGACAGGAATTGTCGGGTTGCGGCTGCGGGAGGTGGTTGCGTCGCTGTGGAACCGCGAACTGTGGGTGGTCTATTTCGGCGGGGGTCTGGGCTTTTTGTGCAACGCCATGGGTGTGACGATTCTGGCGAACCTGATCACCGGACCGTTCCACCGCGGCCCCGAGGATATTTCCAAAGCATGGGCACTGGCCACCGGATTCGAAATGGCCTTCATGATGCTCGCCATCCCGTTCGTGAGGAGATTCGGGCTCAAGACACTTCTTGTCACAGGGTTCTTGGCCACGTCGGCGCGGTGGTTGTTGGCCGGCTACTCCACGTCCTTCGAAATGCTCCTGGCGGTGCAGTCGCTCCACGGCCTGATGGTGGTCGGGGTGTTCACTGGGCAGAGCCTGATCCTTGCCCGGTTGTTGCCGTCACAAAGATTGTCGAGCGGCACCGCCGCCGCGTCGTTGCTCAACGGAGGGGTGATGAGCGTGGTCGGATCCATGTTGGCAGGCTGGATCTGGCAGCAATGGGGGGTTCGGGCCGTCTGTTTCACGACCTCGGTGGTGGCGTTGGCGGCGGGCGTGTTCTACCTCGCATTGGGGCCGTCGCCATCGAGGCTGCGCGACTAGTTCGTCAGCTGCGCGAAGACATCGGTCGTGCCACCACGCGTGCGGGCGAGCCATCCAATCCCTTTGCAAGGAAGGGGAGGCAGACGAGTTCGTACCAACCTTGCCGGACCCGCGACAAATCGAGTCCTTCCAGGAGCACCGTGTTGGCGCGCAGCAAGTGGCGATGGGTCTCGTCCGAGGCGTGGAAGGACTGCACCGAGAGGTAGTCGAAGCCCACCAGTTTCATGTTCCTGGAACCGAGCCATTCGGCGCCGGAAAGGTCGAGCCCGACATAATCCGTCTGGAAGACGGTTTTTGTCATCAGGGCGTGGCGCGTGCTGGAGGTGCGAAACAGGATCCGCTGCGCATCGAGCGGGATGGCGAGGCGTTCCAACAGCGCGCTGTCCACGATCGTCGCGTCCGCCGTGTCGGCGATCCAGGCAGGGCCGATGAGGTCCTCCAGCGGGATGTCCTCGACCATGCCCCCACCGGCCAGGAAATGGGCCGGGGCGTCGATGTGGGTGCCGGTGTGGGCGCCCAAGGAAAGCCAGGAAACCCGGACCGGACAATTTCCGTTAATCTCGCATTGCTGCGAGATTCGAGGTGGCTCGGAGTCGGGCCAGACGGGCATCTCGGCATGGACCGGGTGGGTGAGATCGATCCACACGGAAGTCATTCTTCCTGCTGCTGGGCCTGCAGGAGGACGCCGCCGGGTGCCACCTGGGGCAGCAGCGAACGCGATTGGACCAGCTCCTCGAATTCGGCCAGGCGCGGCAGGTCGTCGGGGAGTTTTGAGATCCCGAAATACTCCAGGAATTCGCGGGTGGTTCCGTAGGTGAGCGGACGGCCTGGAGTGTCGGTGCGACCAGAAACTGTCACCAGTTTCTTTTCAAGGAGCTTCTTCAGCGCGCCGTCGGCGCTGACGCCGCGAACGGCTTCGATTTCGGCCTTGGTGATGGGCTGTTTGTAGGCGACAACGGCAAGCGTTTCCAGCACGGCCTGGGAAAGACGGCGGTTTTGCACTTCCTTGAACAGCCCGCGCAGCCACGGGTACAACTCCGGGCGGGTGCGCAAGCGCCAGCCACCGGCAGCCGACACGATCTCGAACGGGTGCTTCCCGTCGGTGAGGCGGCGATTGGTGCTGTCCACGAGCTTCTGGACCTTCGCCGCGGTCAGCGTCGAATCGACCAGCTCGCGCAAATGGCGCAAGGTCAGAAGTTCGGTCGAGGCGAACAGGGCGGCCTCCAGGAGGACCTCGTCGTCGGGGCGTGGTATGGACGGCTCTTCGAGGTCGAGCTCCTCGCCATCGGAATAGGCGTTGTCCTGCCCCGAAGGATCGACAAGGAACGCCGCGACCGGGAGTGGTGATGATTCGTTCGGGACGGATTCCGTCACCTGAGGCTCGTACGGGAGGTCTCCCTCGTCGAGGTCCAGATCGACAGGAATCGACAAGTTCCCTTCCGAAGTCGGCTCGTTCCCTTCCTGTCGTGGTTCTTCCTGCATGTCCGGACTCCGGTGAGTAGGGTTCTTGGGTAGGGACGGAGAATCTAGCCACACTGACGAGTCAAGGCACGACAGCTTTCTACGTTTGACGGTCCTGAACCCAACAAATCATGGAAACGCGATAAGATGAACCGTCGAATCTCGCTAATCGTCATGGTCGCCATTGCCATGGCTTCCCAATTCGTGTCCGCCCAGGATTACCCCTCCGAAGCATCTCTGCCTCCCGGCATGACCAAGGAGCAGATGTTGGAGCTGATTCAAAAAAAATCCGCCATGGCGGGGAGCGGACAAGCCCAGGCGAAGGTCGATTCTTCCAGATTCGCCCGCAATTCGGAGGCCGGAGCCGATACCGACGAAGGCAACGTGTCTGTGGATAGTGCGCGTTTGGCCTCGCAACGCGTACGGTTGCGGGATTCCGGGAAGACGACAACGAAAAAAATCGATCCTGATGCGAAATCGCGCCGATTCGTCCAGGAATTGTTTCGGACATCCGACCCCAGCATGTTCGCTTCGCATGTCGGTGCGGTGGGTGCCGGCTACCAGCTTGGCTCGGGAGACGAGATCATCCTGACGCTTTGGGGGCAAAAGGAGGCTCGGTACAGCTTGGTCCTGGATCGCGATGGTCAGGTAGCCCTCGAAGGAATCGGTGTGGTCAGCCTGAACGGACAGAGTTTGTCATCGGCGACCGAAATCCTGCGCAAGCGGCTGCAGCGAATCTATTCGGGCCTTGGCTCGGGTGGCGTCAACATGGACGTGACCATGGGCAAGCTCAAACAGGTTCGGGTCTTCGTGGTTGGCGATGTGGTGCGTTCGGGTGGATACATGCTTTCGGGGAACACCTCGGTCTTTGCCGCCCTCTACCAGGCCAAAGGACCTTCGGATCTTGGTTCCGAACGTGACATCCAAGTCACTCGAGGCGCAAAAGTTCTCTCCTTCGATCTTTACGATTACGTCTTCCAGGGCAAAAAACCGGCGGGAGATGTATTGCAGGACGGTGATGTAGTTCGGGTGCCAAGGAGAGGGGCGCTTGTCGAAATCCTTGGCGATGTCGGTCGGCCAGGATCCTACGAACTGAAGGAGCAGGAAGGGGCGAAGGAGCTCATCGGCTATGCGGGGGGACTGAATGCCACTACCGCGAAGGCTCCCATTTCCGTCCTGCGCGTTTTCGAAAACGGACGTGTCGATGCCGTGAAGTTCCCGAGTCCCCAGGAAGTGATGGCGGGTGCGCCTGCACCCTTGAAGGACGGGGATATTCTCCAGATCTTCCAAGGCAAGGACCCTTCCCTGTCCACCGTGGCTGCGACCGGTTTTGTTCGGTTCTCAGGCTCCTATCCGTATTCAGAGGGAATGACCGCTGCCGATCTTCTTGGCCTGGCTGGAGGGCTGTCTCGAGATGCCTATACGGAACGCATCCTGCTGTCGAGGCGGCTCGAAAACGGGCTTCGAGAGCAGAGTCGTTTCTCCTTGGAGAGTGCGTCTTCCATGCTGTTGCGCCCTTTGGACAGCATATCGGTCTTCGATCGGAGGGAGATGGCCTTCCGGGATTCGATCCGGATCTCGGGGGCTGTCCAGCGGCCTGGCCTGTATGTATGGCATCAAGGTATGACCATCAAGGATTTGATCCTGAAGTCCGGGGGATTCAAGTGGGATGCGGAGTTCGGGAACGTTCGTCTGGAAAGTCCCATCGCCGGAGCTCGGAAATCCAAGGTGGAGTATCTGCCGTTGGATTCGAGTCTTTCGACAAAATCTGCCGATCAGCAGACCTTTCCCCAATCGCACATCGAGGTCCCTTTCAACCCCTCCCTGACCCGTCTTGAACTGGTGGACGTCCGTGGGTGGATCGAGCGCCCTGGCAGCTACGGGCTGCGTGAGTCTGGCGAACGGTTCTCCTCACTGTTCGAAAGAGTTGGAGGCTTGCGCCCGGACGCATACCTGGAAGGCGCTCGATTGATCCGCGGCGACAGCTTGTCGGGGCGGATCCAGATCGACTTCAAGAAAGCGTTGAGCGAGAAGGGTGGCTACGACGATCTGCCCCTGCGTGGCGGGGACATCATCGTGATCCCCATGCGCCCGGCGACCGTTGCCGTCCGTGGGCGCGTCAACAGCCCACGCAACATCGTGTGGCGCGAAGGCAAGACCTGGAAATGGTATATCCAGCAGGCGGGTGGCTATTCCGACAGTGCCGACGAAGACCGTGTCTACGTGCGTTTTGCCGATGGTTCCGTCGAGACGCGCGATGGGGGAATCTCCGACAAACCCAATCCCGGATCGGAAGTCATCGTGCCATTCCGCAAGCCTCCCGAGCCGACCACGTTCGGAAACGTCCTCTCGGGCCTGAATACATTGATGGCCACCATCATGACAGGACTTGGCATCTTCCTGCTGCTGCAGAAGGACTGAGTCGGATCAGCCTGCCAAAGGGCAGGCGCATCGACGGCCATCGCCCGACTCGACCAGAGCCGGGCGATTTTGTTTGCAGGCCTCGGTGGCGATGGCGCATCGCGGGTGAAATACGCATCCGGATGGAGGATTTGCCGGAGACGGCAGTTCGCCCATCGGAGGCGCGGCGATCCGCTTGCCGTGTCCCATTCCGGGGACGGATGCCAGGAGCATTTTCGTGTACGGGTGCCTAGGGGTTCGACAGATTTCTTCCGCATCGCCTTCTTCGACGATGCGCCCCAGGTACATGACGGCGATCCTGTCGCTGATGTGGCGGACCACGCCGAGGTCGTGCGCGATGAACAGGTACCCCACCCCCATGCGCTCCTGGATGTCCTCCAGCAGATTCACGATCTGCGCCTGCACGGAAACATCCAGTGCCGAGACGGGTTCGTCCAGCACCAGCAGCTTGGGCTCCACCGCCAGCGCCCGCGCGATCCCGATGCGTTGGCGCTGTCCGCCCGAGAATTCGTGGGGGTAGCGATCAAGGTGTTCGTCGGACAGGCCGACCAGATCGAACAGCTCGCGGACTCGGTCGCGCCACCGTTGCCGGGGCGCGAGGTCGTGGATTTCCAGCCCCTCGGAAACGGCCTGGAACGCGGTGCAGCGAGGATCCAAGGCCGCCATGGGGTCCTGCATCACCAGCTGCATGTTGCGCCGGAAAAGCCGCAGATCGCGCGATGACAATTTCCGTACATCGGTACCGTTGACGGAAATTGTCCCGGCGTCGGCTTCCAGGAGGCGGAGCACCGCACGGCCCGTGGTGCTCTTGCCGCATCCCGATTCGCCCACCAGCCCCAGGGTTTCGCCGGGTTTCAGGGTCAGCGAAACGCCGTCGACGGCTCTGATCCACGCCTTGGGGCCCCCGAAGAGGCCACCCGAGACGGGGAAGGAGACCTTGATGTCGCGTACGTCCAGGAGGCTCATGGATGATCCTCGATGGGTGCGTGGCAGGCGCAGATTCTGTCCGAATCCACGTCCGACTTCGGAGCATCGATCTTGCAGATGTCGATCGCCCGATCGCACCTTGGATGGAAGCGGCATCCGGCCGGCCAGTTGCCGGGCGAAGGGACCGTGCCTCCAATGGAGACAAGTCGGCCATCGCGTGGACGGAATCCGGGGACGGATTCCAGCAAACCATTCGTATACGGGTGCCGCGGTGAAGACAGAATTTGACTTGATGGTCCCGATTCCACGATGCGGCCCGCGTACATGACCGCGACGCGGTCCGAGATCCGCTCGACCACACCCAGGTCGTGGGTGATGAAGATCATGCCCATTCCCAGTTCTTCCTGGAGTCTGCGCAGAAGTTCCAGGATCTGCGCTTGGATGGTCACGTCCAGGGCGGTGGTGGGCTCGTCGGCCACGAGAAGGTCGGGCTTTCCGGCCAGGGCAAGAGCGATGAGCACCCGCTGGCGCATGCCGCCGGAGAATTCGAACGGATAGGCTTCGAGGCGGTTGGAGGGATCGGGGATGCCCACCTTCGCAAGCCACGACGCAGCCTCGTCGCGCAGCGCCCTACCTGACAAATTCTGGTGAAGCGCGAGCACTTCTTCCAACTGCACCCCGATGGTGAGCAGTGGATTCAGGGAGGTCATGGGGTCCTGAAACACCATGGCGATCCGTTTGCCCCTGACCTTGCGCCAACCCGGCCCGTCGAGTCCGGTCAATTCCTGTCCGGACAATTCGATCGATCCCGTCACGATGGATTTGCGTGCCGGGAGCAGGCCCAGCAGGGCCTGCGCGGTCACCGACTTTCCGCATCCCGATTCGCCCACCAGGCCCAGGGTTTCGCCAGCCTCCACCGAAAACGAGATCGAGTCCACCACTTGCACGGCACCGGTGGCGTTGCGGAACGATGCGGACAGATTCTGTACTTGAAGCAGGCTCATTCGTCACCCCGAGGATCGAACGCGTCGCGCAGGGCGTCGCCGACCAGGTTCCACGAAAGCACGGCGAAGAACAGGAACAGACCCGGGAGAAGGCTCCAGGGGTGCAAGCGGATTTCCGCGATCGACATGGCCTCCTGCAGCAGATTGCCCCAGCTTGTCTGCGGATCCTGGATGCCCAGCCCAAGCAGCGACAGTCCAGATTCTGCCACGATGTAACCGGGGATGCTCAGGGTGGCCTGCACGGCCAGGAATCCCCAGGTGTGCGGCAAAACGTGTCGTGTCAAAATCCGCCACGGCGGCACGCCCAAAGCGCGGGCGGCCACCACATGGTCGCGCTCCCGAATGGACAGGACCAGTCCGCGCACGATGCGCGCGAGGCCCGCCCATCCGATGAACGAAAGGATGAGTACGATGGACGCGTACACCACGCGGGAATCCCAATCCAACGGCAGAGCCGCACGCAACAGCATGAGCAGGTAGAACCCGGGGACCAGCATCACGATCTCGCAGATCCGCATGAGCACCCAGTCCACGCGGCCCCCCGCGAACCCCGCGATTCCACCGATCAGCAACGCGATGAGCGTGGAGATGGTGACGCCAACCACACCGATGGTCAAGGAAATGCGCGACCCCGCAAGAAGCCGCGAAAGCAGGTCGCGACCTCGCGAGTCGGCGCCAAGCAGATACAGTCGAGCTGTGGTGGGATTGGCTGGATCATCCACCACGCCGAACAGATGTCCTCGGACGAACAAACCCAGGTGCGCCTTCACCGCGGTGTCTTCCACGTAGATCCGCTGCGCCTGGTCGTCGAAGGTGAAGGAGACCGGATGCACGTAGGGACGGATTCCGTCGAAGTGGATCCGGGAAGGGGTGGCCCACGAATGAGGACGCGATTCGTCATCCGGGTCGTAGGGCGACAAGAATGGCGCGAACAAGGCAAGCAGGTACAAAAGGATCAGCATCCCCAGCGCTGCCGATGCCGCCCGGTTACGTGACAAAATCTGTCGAAACGAATCGATGCGCCGATTCATCGCAGTTTCACCCGGGGGTCGTTCCACGCCAAAAGGATATCGGACAGGAGATTGCCCAACAGCAGAAGCAGGCTTCCCATGAGGACTGTGGCCATGACCAGGAACAGATCCTTGGCGCGAACGGCCTCCAAGGCGACGAGTCCCAATCCGGGCCAGCTGGTGATCACTTCGGTGAAGGCGGCGCCGGAAAGCAGCGCCGAGAATTCGAAGCCAAGAAGTGTCAGGAGTGGATTGGCCGCGTTGCGGAAGGCGTGACGCCAAAGAATGGCGCCCTCCGACAGTCCCCGCGAACGAGCGGCCACCACGTAGGGTTGCCGCAGCACTTCCAGCATGGAGCCGCGTGCGACCCGCTGCAGGCCCGCAAGCGACCCAACGGCAAGCACGATGCCGGGTACCAGCAGGTGCAGGAACACGTCAACGACGCGGGAAAACAAACCCATGGAATCGTAGTCGGGCGAGGTCAGGCCACCGATGGGGATGCGCCCGATCAGCGGCAGTTGGGGCATCGTCGTGGCGGCGTACAACAGCAGCAAGGCCAGGAAGAACGATGGAAGGCTCATCCCCACGAACGCCACGACAGAAACCGTCTTGTCGATCCATTCCCCACGACGCAGTGCCGACCACACACCCAAAGGCACCGCGACGAACCAGGCGAGACCCGAACTGAACAACGCCAGCAGCAGCGTTGCCGAAAGGCGTTCCAGGAGAACATCCAGGACGGGGCGCTTGTACTTGAACGAGTAGCCCAGGTTTCCGTGCAGGATGTTGCCCAGCCACATGGCGTATTGTTGAGGCACGGGCTTGTCGAAGCCGTATTCGCGCTCGATCTGCCGCACGAGCCCTTCCGGTACCTGCGGGTTGCTGCGCTGGGCCGCCAGAGGATCGCCCGGCGAAAGTTGCAGGAGCGCGAACGCCAGCACGCTGACCCCCAGGAGCATGGGGATCATGGCGGCGATCCGACGCAGGAGGAAAACGATCACTTCAGCACGAAGATTTCGTCGAGGTTGTGAAGGACGCCGCCCAGCGGTGTGGGGCGCACGTTGCCGAATTTTGTCCGGATCGCGTCGAGGGCTTCGGGATGCCCCAGGTACACGAACGGTTGTTCCTCGCGGACCACGGCCTGGATGCGATCGTAGACGGTTTTTCGCGCGGCCGTGTCGGTGAGCTTGACTCCGGCTGCGACGAGACTGTCCAGCTCCTTCTCCCAAGGCGTGGACGGGGATGGCTGTTTGGGGAACCACATGTGCGTGACGCTGTTGGACATCCACACGTTGGCCGAGAAGTGGGGGTCGGAGCCGCCGCCGGTGAGTCCCAGCATCACGCATTCCCAGTCGTTGGTGCCGTCGAGCTTGGCCACCAGCGCGTTGAATTCGATCTGGGTGAACACGATCTCGATGCCGAGTTTTTCCAGGTCCTTGCGCACCAGCCCCGCGGTTTCGATGCGCGACTGGTTTTCTGCGTTGGTGACCATGGTGAACTTGACCTGGTTCCCCTTGGCGTCGTGGAGCTTGCCCTGCGCATCCCAGACAAATCCCGACGCCTTGAGCAAGGTCTTGGCGCTATCGACATTTTGTGTCAAGGGCGCGAGCTTGGA
>JBDKGS010000122.1:0-12001 GCA_039798065.1 Fibrobacterota bacterium
TGCGGAGGCGCCGCGGGCGAGAAGTCGTATTCCAAGCGAACCGAATGCGTTTGGGTGCTGTCGCGGCGGGTGGGGGCGATGGTGCCTTGTTCGGTGTAGGTCCACGCCAGTTTGGGACGGGCGAAGAACGTGTTGGTGAGAAACGCGCCGATCCCCTGCGATTCGTCGCGGCCACGCGACCACGAGCTCGAAAGGGTGCGGGTCACCGCCAAGGTCTGGTAGGCTTTGGAATTGCGGTTGGCGATATCCGTCGAGTCGCGGCGCAGGTCGTCGTTCCAGACATCGGAGGCGATGATGGAAAGATCGTCGTGCGAGAGAGCCTGGTCCTGGCCCGGCACCGCCCAAGGGCGATCGACACCGGCGGTGACAGTGTAGTTGAGGGGCAGCCGCGATTTCCACGCCTCGGGCAGGAATTTCTCCAGGCTCAAGGCCGCGGTACCGGTGGCATGGGCGGTCGATTTCTGGTTGGACATCTCGGGGCGCTTTTGGCCCATCATCACGAAATCGCCACCTTGGTAGTCGGTGCTTCCCGACAGATCCAGCAAATCGGAGAAGTTCACTTGCGCCGAACCGCGAAGCGCGGTGCCCACTCCGTCGTAGGGACTGTCGAGCTTGAAGTCGTTCACCCAGACTTCGCCGGAAGCCGACGATTTGTTTCCCGCTTCCTGCGGATTGGGTCGCACCCAGATGCGCATCCAGGAAACCGACGAAAGCGACGGATCGCCTTTGATGGCGATGGAGTCGTCGCGACTGAAGGATCCAGGGCGGGTGCCCACCTTGACTTCCTCCTTGTAGACGGAATCCGTCCGGGCCTTGGCGGCCAACCGGTGCGCCTTCAAGACGCTCAGGCGCGAGAGGGCGATCTGGATCTGGTTTTCCTGCCAGTTTTTGTCCATGCTGGATTTGCAGGTGGCGTCGGTCAGCGGGCACGGATCGGGAACCGGATTGAAGGAATATTCGTAGTACGGCTGGTTGGCCATGTCGGCAAGCCCCGTTCCAAGCTGGATGCCCACGCGGACCGGAGCCTGCCCGGAAGACAAGACGCCGTCGGCGGTGGAGTGGTACAACAGAAGATCGAGGTTCTGGTAGAGCGTGAAATCGCGAGGGGTTTCGTAGAGACGGGTGGCGGTTCCCGTATCGGGTTTGCCTCCCCCCGCAACCAGGAAATCGCGGTACAGGTTCTTGTAGGTCAGGCGCAGCGATTGTTCCTTGAGCTTGGCCCCGGAAGACGCGTCCTTGGAAGCGGGAGTTCCCCAAGTGCGGTAGATGGAATTGTCGTCCTGGTTGTTCACCACCGACACGGAAAGCCTGGTGCTGTCGGGAACGACGATCTTGGTGGTGGAGGTCCAATTCCCGGTGGCCGATGTGTCGACGACGATGGTGTCGTCGTTTTTTGTCATGTGGCCGGTGGACTTCCACTGGTTGCCCACCAACGACATGCGGGCGATCTGGACGCGCTCGCCGTTGAGGTTCGCGCCGTTTCGGTTGCTGAGCCCGTGGAAGAAGACGCGCACGGACCTAAGTGCGCTCCAATTGGCACCACCGCCCTTTTGCAGAGTCTTTTCTTCCAAGGGGATGCGGTACAGCTTCCAGCCACTCAACAGCTTCTGGGCGGGGCTCGCGTTCGAGCCTCCCAGCCGGATGGTGTAGCGATCGAAGGCGTTGACTTGCTCGAAGCCGTTGCGATCCATGTCCTCGCTGTCGTACCAGGTCCCGGTGCCACCGTCGATGGAGGTGTTGTTCCCTTCGGTTCCGTTGATGGCTGCGGGAGGATCGTTGTCTTGGTTGTGTTCCGGGGAGAATTCATCACCTGCTGGATCCGTGATGCCCTTTATCGAGTCGGCCGTGGCGGGATTGCGTGTGTAATCCAAGCCGACCTGACAATCCTTGCCGTAGCAGATCCACGTCTTCACGTGCTCCACCTCGCTCCTCACGCCATCCAACCCGTAGTCGTTCTCCCTGCTGGCGGTGCGCTTGCCGGTGGCCGAGTCCAAATCTTCGCCGTCGACCGCTCCGTTGGGCGCCTCGCCCGCGATGGAAAGGTCTTCGCTGATCTGGCCGAAGTCGAACGAAAGCAAACCGCCCGCGCCACGGGCGACCACTTCCAGGTAGCGCGCCGAGCTATTGTCGCGCCAACTGGAAGGCATGGGCCGCATCATGCCGCCCCAGGAATGACCTTGGCCCGACCGGTCGTTGGACTGCAACTTGAGCTGCATGATGGTCTGCCTTTGCGGCGCGGACGACCCATCGTCGTGGTCGGGATAGATGTTCTTGAGCATCTCCGTGGAATTGGACGACCAGATGAACGAACCCTGGTGCTGGAAGTTCAAGGAGTCTTCATAGTAGGTCAAGCCGTCGCCAGGAACTCCGCCCGGCGGGCTCGCATGGAGCCACGATTGCGCGTACACCGGCAGATCGTTGTCTTGGCGCGCGCTCTCGAAATCGTCCACCAAGGCGTAGCCTTCGGTGTTTGGGTTGTTCCAGCTTTGGGCCCCTTCGAGCTCTAGCCGCCATTTGGATTCGCCTTTCACCTTGGCGAAAGGAATCATCGAGGTCAGGTCGGTGAGCCATTCCGATTCGCCGGCAAGCCGCAGGTTGGCGCCCCACAACAGCGCCCGGTTGGGTTCGCGCTGCAACTGCGGACGTGGGTCGGTGACGGATTCCGACCGATATAGGAACGTGCCGCCCAGCACCGACTGTTTGCCCAGCCAAGGCATCTGGTATTCCAACCGCGCACCCATGACAGTTCTTGACTCGAGCGAAAAGAACGGACGGCAGGCGAAATCCACCGAGATCTCGGCCGAAGGATTGCGCGCGCGTTCGGAGATGAGGGTGATGGTTCCCGTCTGGTATTGTACGTCGTAGTCCAATCCCTTCACAAGGCGGGTGGATCCGTTCAGCGTCAGGACTTCCGAGCCTTCCAGGATATCGATGCAATTGGAGCCGGAAACGCTGGCCATGTCGCGGCTGCCGATCTTGATCGAATCGGACGACGACTTGGAGGTGATCTCGATGGCGAAGCGCGACGAAATCTGCTGGAGTGCCGATTTGGTGGTGTCGTACAGCGCACCACGGCCGTATTTGCGGAACGGCTCGACCTCGGGGAAGATGATGGCGCGCTGGTCCCAGTCGAAGATCTTGGGGTCGTCGTAGTTGGGGGTGCCGTCGGATTTTGTCAACCCGAACACCGTCGCCCACGATTGCCCCAACGAGTCGACGCTGGCGTCCTGTCTCGAAGAGCTGCGATCGAGGACACGCACCTTCATGTCCTTGCGGTCCTTGTCGGCCACGAAGTTCAATCGGTAGTAGCGGTTGCGCAACTGCAGAGCCCGCAAATCGAGGTTGTCGGGTTTGTCGTCGTCGCTCAACAGCACCAGGTTGTCCACCGTGTTCCCGGCAATCGTGCCGTACTGCTGGCGGTTGCCACCCATCCACATGGCGGCCAACGCGGTGGCGGATACGCCACTCTTGAGCCGAACCACCCCCATGTCCCAGACCCAGTCCTGGTTTTCCTTGAGTTCGCGCCAGGTGACCTGAGTGGAGGTCGCGTACCCGGGAGCTCCCAGACTGTCGCGAGCCACCGCCTTGCCGCTGTAGAACGGACTCCAGTCGGGATGGTCGCGTCGGTCGGTTTCTTTGATGCGCGCGAACAGCCGCACGACGGGTGGTCGAGCCAATTGGGCCACGCTCCCCCGGTAGTTGGCGGCCAATTTCTTCCATTCGCGGCTCAGGTAGAAGTCGCGGCCCACTTCCATGTCGCGGTCCAGAATGAGCGGATTGATCGTTTCCTTGGCGGAACGTCCTATCTTCTGCTTTTGGGTCTGGCCCTGCTCGGCGCCGCCCACCACGGTGAGGTCCAGATCGCCAAAGCGCAGTTTGGTCTTCAACCCCAAAAGACCCGATGCCGCCTCCGAGTAGCCCGTAAGGCTGGTGCCGGGAAGCGCCAGGTTGATCATGCCGACTTCGGCCTCTTGGATGATGTCATCCTCGGTGTCTTCGGGTTTTTCGCCGGCGTATTTGATGTGCAGATCCTGGTTTTGACTGGCACCGAAGCCATCGTTGTTCCAGGTCATGGTCATGGAGACGAACTTCCCGATGTTGCCGGTCAGGCTGATGTTGGGAATCTGCTCCGGCGAGAAGTCGGGGAACTTGTTGGCTTGGCCCGCCGCTTCCTGGATGCTGTTCCAGCTCGATTGCGCCTTGAGCTGCAGCGTGTAGGTGCCCGTGAAGGACAGGGCTGGCTTGGACATGCCAAGCCTTTTTGCCCATTCGGGAATCTTGACCGGCAGTTCGTATCGGTTGGGGTCGGCCTTCACGGAATCGGAAAACCGCGCGTGCCCCACCAACTCGCGGCGAACGACATCGCGACGGCTGGCCGCCAACGCATCGTCCAGATAATCGGAGAGCTCGGCGTAGTGCGTGTTCCACAACGGAAGCGAATCGACCCCCAGGGCCGAGTCGGACTTGACGTATTGGGTGATGGACACCGCGCGGGTATCGAAACCGATCTGGTGGTCGTTCACCACCGACGGCGTACTGGTCTTCAATAACGCTTTTGGAGAGGCAAACGGCTCGAACGGAGTCGCGGCTTCGGGCAGGGCGTTGTACACCGGAGGGTCGGCCCAGGCAAGCACCGAAAACCCCGCGAGGGCGACGGCCCATGCCAAGCGATTGCGCATCAAACGTTTATGGAGTGGCGGTTGGGGCCGAGTCATGGATGGATCAGAGGACAAAGTACCCTTACCCCCACCGACAAGTCATCAGGGATTGGCGTTTTCTCATGCCTGGTACCGAAATTTGACACCAACACCCCCTGAGCCCACCCTTTCCAGGTGGTCAGGCGTTCAGGATGAAAGTCCGACAAGGCTGCGGCTGAGCCGATTCAACCGCTGGGGTGCCTCTGGGTCCTGAACATTCGGATTCGGCGATCGCATTGGCCAGGCACCTTTGTTGAGCTGGCGGTCGCGGTACCATCCAATCTGACTGAAATACCCACCTGGATACTTCGCTGCCTCGGGAGACAAAAGAGCGTAAAGGCTCGACTGCACCCCTTCGAAAGGCTCGAGCAACCCCATCCAACGCCCGAACGGCCGCAGCACGGTGTCCTGGAACCACAACGGCATCGTCGGAGCGATCAGGCGGGTACGCACCCACCCCGGATGCACGCTCACCGCCAGCACGCCCTTGTCGGTCAACCGATTGGACAAATCCTGTGCATGCAGCAAGTTCGCCAGTTTGGACTGGGCATACGCCGTCCACCCGTCGTATTTGCGCCGCAAGAAATTGGGATCGTCCCAATCGATGGCACCCTCGCGCCCCATGGCCTTGTCGTGGTAACAGCTCGACAGATTCACGATCCGCGACGGCGCACTCTCCACCAACCGCGGCACCAGCAACTCCGTGATCAGAAAGTGCCCCAGGTGGTTGGTCCCGAACTGGGTCTCGAACCCATCCTTGGTGCGCCCTTGGGGCGTGTTCATCACCCCCGCGTTGTTGACAAGCCCGTCGAGCCGAGGAACCTTCGACAGAATCTGGTCGGCACACCGACGCACCGACGCCAAGTCCCCCAGATCCAACCGCACCGCCTCGACCGTCCCCCGCATTCCCGCGTTGCGCAAACCAGCAAAGACAATTTCCGACTTCTCGACGTCGCGGCACCCCGCCAACACCCGAGCCCCCTGCTTGACCAACTGCGCCACCGTGGCCAGCCCGATCCCCGAATTCCCCCCGGTGACAAAAAACGTCTTCCCCGACAAATCGAGCCCCAAAAGATCGGACGGACACATCAATGGACGAGGCATGTCGGTACACTCCCGGTGATAGATCCATGAGCCAGAGCCTAACCAGAGGATACGAATCCATATCAGGAAAGCCACTGCCCCAATTCCCCCGCCCATTCTGCAACCTCAGCCCAATCGCCACCCCCAGCCACTCCCCTCGGCGCACGAAGTGCCGCCGGAAAAGCGCTAGCCGACCGCAGGGCCAGACGCCAACGGCGCCTGGGTGCCCCGCCACCGAAGGCGACAGCCTGAGCCCGCAGGCCGGCGACCCCGGCCAAATTTGCAGGGACGCAAAATTTTGCGTCCCCACGACCGAGAGGCCGGGGAAGCGCCCAACCAAATCAGCCTCCTCAGCCAACCGACCGGCGCACGAAGTGCCGCCGGAAAACCAGCAGAAAGCAAGTCGACGTTTTTTGCCTGTATGGTGGATGCCGGCGGAGGGATCCGAACCCGAAGCCGTACGCCCGGTACGGCGAGTGGTGAGGATCACAAGCTGGCGCCGCCAGACAGGCAAAAAAAAGGGCGACGAGGTAAACCTCGTCGCCAAAGGATGTCGCCGCCAATTCCCCGCGCAAAACGGCGAGCACCCACACTTAAGTTACGCTTAAGAACAACGTAAGTCAAGCATATTGCGCCAAAAATTCGCGATGATCAGCGAAAAAATCGCGAGAGGTCCGTTGCCGAAATCCGAGCCACCGTCGGCGCTCCCGACGGGGTTTGCCACGGTTCCGCGCAAGCGAAGAGTTCATCGGCAAGGGCCGCACGTTCGGGCGGACTGAGTTCCTGATCTCGTCGCAAAGCGGTGGCTTTGGCGTAGGCGGCGGCAAAAGCACGATTCAACCGTTCTCGGGTCGGTTCTTCTTCCGCAACTGCCGAAAGGATGTCGTTGAGGAGCTGCTCCCCCTGCTCCTGCGACACCGAAGTGGGGATACCGCGCAGCAAAAGCGAGGCACCTCCGAACGGTTCCAGGTCGAAAGAAAGGGCCCGAAGCGCGTCCAAATTGGAAAGCGCCGTGTGGTGCTCGCGCAACGGCAGCTCCACCGGCCGTGGAAACAGCAACTGTTGCGACGGCAAGGCCCCATCCCGATCCAGGCTACTCAACGCCTGTTCGAACAAGACCCGCTCGTGTGCGGCCCGCTGGTCCAGGCAAAGCAATCCGGCTTGGAGCGGGCAGAGGAGATACCCCTCCACTTGCAGAAACGAAATTCCCGATTCCGCAAACGCTCGGGGCGCCTCGGTCGGTTTTTCCGCAGGCTTGGCTCCCGGAAAGGCCACCAAGTTTGGGTTCTTGGCCGCGAACAGATCGCCTTGGCCGACATCGGGCGGAGGCGGCACGACCTCGATGGCTTGGGGCAACAGTTCGCCCAGTTCCATGGGGGGGGCGAAATCGGGAAGCGACGGAGCGTCTTCCATGGCGAGGCTGGCAGGCTCCGGATAGAACAAAGGCAAGCTCGCGCGCTGGTCCAGGGCTGTTGCTACGGCATCGGCCACGGCGTGGAACACGATCGATTCGCCTTGGAAGCGCACTTCCTTTTTCTGGGGATGGACGTTCACATCCACCTGCTCCAAGGGCAGCGTCACCTCCAACACGCACACCGGATGACGTCCGGCGGGCAGCCCTAGGCCTTTGGCCACCGCGCGCACCAAGGCGCCTGCCTGGATGGGGCGGCGGTTCACCGAAATGTGGACGTGGTCGGGACGGCCTCGGTCGGAACCGGGAGCGCCCACGAAGCCGCTGACGGAAATTGTCCCGTCGGTCCAGTCGACCGGCTCCATGCCATCGGCCAGCGACGAACCCAACAGGTCGTGGCAGCGCGTGCGACGATCGCCCGACACCACATGCAAAAGCTCGCGGGTGCCGTGGGTCATCTTGAATTCGACTTCGGGGCGCGTGATCGCTTGGCGGATCATGACGCCCAACACACGTTGCGATTCGGATTGCGCCGAGCCCAAAAAGCGGCGTCGCACCGGAATGCCCGCGAACAAGCCGCGCACCTCGATTTTTGTCCCACGCGGCCAACCGCTGGGCATGTCGGAAACCAGATTGCCGCCGTGGACAATAATTGCCCGACCTTCGGGTTCGCTCATGTGCCGGGTGTCGATGCGCAGTTCGGCAACCGACGCCAACGACGACAACGCTTCGCCGCGAAAACCGTAGGTGCCCATCGTGCCCAGGTCTTCGAAGTTCACCATCTTGGAGGTCGCGTGGCGCAACCAGCACAACCGCAGGTCTTCCACGACCATGCCTCCGCCATCGTCTTCCACCGCGATCAGATCCAGGCCGCCGCCTTCCAGGCGCACCTTGATCCGGCGCGCGCCGGCATCCAGGGCGTTCTCCACCAGCTCCTTCACGGCACTGGCGGGACGATCGACCACTTCGCCCGCGGCGATGCGGTTGATGACCAGTTCGTCGAGAAGACGGATCATTTACAGATCACCCGCACAGAGCCTCGACGGTGGACACTGTCTGTTCGCCGGTTGTCAGGTCCTTGACTTCCACTTCGGTGGCGGCCACCCGGTCGGACCCGACAAAAATTGCCTGCTTGGCGCCGTTCTCCTGGGCCGCCTGCATTTGTTTTCCAAGCTTGCCGCCGCCAAAAGCAAAACCCACTTCTTTGCCTGCCGCACGCAGTTGCGCGGCGATGGCGGCCAGACGGATTTCGTCGCCGTCGACGCTCACCAGCCACAGGTCGGGGCCGGGAATGCCGGTGGGAAGCAGACCCTTGTCCTTGAGCAGCTCGGCGATCACCACGTCGCCCATGCCGAAACCTACGGCAGGCAAACGCTCGCCGCCCAGCTTCTGCAACAGGTCGTCGTAGCGACCGCCACCTGCGATTGCGCGAAGACTGCGTCCCGCGTCGAACAATTCGTAGACCACGCCGGTGTAGTAAGCCAAGCCTCGCACAACGGTAGGATCGAACTTGCACCAAGCGCCCACGCCGTGCGCAGACAGCAACGCGAACAAGGTTTCCAGTTCGGCAAGCGCGGCCTTGGCATCGTCGGATGAGACAAGATTTGTCACTTCGGAAAGCGACTTGGCGTCGAACAGCGCGTCCAACTTGCGGATGCCGTCTTCGGTGAGACCCGCGTCGGTGAGGCCCTTCACGAAGGCTTCGCGCTCCAGCTTTTCGCGGCGATCGAGCGCCAAGTACACCGGGGGCTTGTCGGTGCAACCGAGTTCGTCCAGCAGCGTGGAAATCAGGCGACGGCTGGAGATGCGCGCGACCACGTCGGAACTTGTCAGACCAAGTTCTTCGCAAATGCGGCAAGCGGCGGCGATCAATTCGGCGTCGGCCGCGACATGGTCGGATCCCAAAATATCCATGTTGAGCTGGAAGAATTCGCGCAGACGGCCGCGCTGCTGCTTTTCGTAGCGCCAAAGCCTGGGCAGGGAAAACCAACGGGCAGGCTTGCGCAGATTGCGTCCAAGCTGGTTGGCCAGGCGCGCCAGGGTGGGCGTCATTTCGGGACGCAGCGCGATGTCGCGTCCCCCTTTGTCGGTGAAATTGTAGAGCTGCCCCACGATTTCGTCGCCGGACTTGCCCGTGTACAGCTCCAGATGCTCGAAGCTGGGCCCTTCGTATTCCTGGAATCCAAAACGCGCACACACCCGACGCCACGCGCCGAAAATGTGGTTTTGGATCGCCATGTCGGCGGGGTAAAAGTCGCGGGTGCCCTTCGGCGGCTGGATCTTCTGGCTCATAAGACCTGGAAAGGTAGGTAGGGACGTCTTTGGTCGGTTTTTGACCATCACTTGTGACGCACATCACACCCGTTCCATTCGCCTCTGTTCCCGCACCTATCCTTTCCTTCGCTGTGTTTTCGGCAAATTCCCCGGACGCACGCATTCCTCGGTCGCATCCACACCCCTCATTTGGAGAACATCCCCCTCATGCGCCATTCTTCCCTGTTGCTCACTGGCCTTCTTGGCCTCGGTCTGACCGCCTGCGTCGATACCCAATCGTCCACCGCGTCAAATCCTGACAACTCCGGCTCCTTCGCCATGCGCGTGCCCGCCGCCGTGGTCACCGCCGGAACCGGTATCGTCGACTCGGTCACCCTGCGTGTCGTCCCCTTGAACGCTCCCGCTTCGGCCATCACCAAAACCTGGCCCCTGAAGGAAGAAGAACTCCTGTTCCCGAGCCTTCCTTCCACCCGCTGCTCGGTATACGTGACGCTCCCCAAGAAGGACAAGAGCGGCATCGCCTATACCGGTGCCGGCGTGGTCGACGTCCGTCCGGGTAAAACCACCCAGGCCGACATCAATCTGACCCAGACCACCGGTTCGTTGAGCTTGAACATCAAGATCGACGCGTACAACACCACGACAGCCGCACCCAAGGTGACGCCGGCATCGGGCGTCTATCTCAACGCCACCACGGTCACGCTCACGCACCCGGTGACGGGAACTGTCATGCAGTACCGTCTCGAGAACGCCTCTGTCGGCAGCACCGCCGCATGGACCACGTACTCCGCAGCCTTCTCGATCTCGCAGTCGAGCGTGCTCTACGTGCGCGCCATCAACGGCACCGACACCGGAGCGATCCAGACCTCCAACTACTTCATCAACTACGGCAAGGTCCTGAACAACTTCGAGACCGCCTATGGCACCACCATCGGATGGAATGGAAGCGTCTACAAGGGCAGCACCACAACCCTCGCTTCGGTCACCGGCAGCCGCCTCACCGCCGGCCCCTGGGGCAATGCATCCGCACGCCTCGCTTTCGTCCTGGACGGCGCGAACTACACGGGCTATGCAGGCGCCATCTTCACCTCGACCGGTATCGACTGGACTCGCCTGAAGTCGATCCGCATCAAGCTGCGCGCCAACATCAGCCGCACCGTCACGGTTCGCATTCTCGCCACGCAGGCCGACTATGCCGCCGCCAGCGCCCAGGGAGGCAGCTACGGCATGGACCTTCGCGTGACCTCGACCTCCAACGAATTCACCATCGATCGCCTCGATCTGGCCACGCCCGCCTGGTACACGGCTCCGGCAAACTACCCCACCCTGGCCACCGTCCTGCCCACGGTGACAGGAATTGGCGTGGAGGCAGTCTGCACACCGTACTCCACCAACGGCACCTGCACCAACCAAGCCGGCTCCTTGGATATCGACGACATCATCGTCGACCTGAACTAAGCCGCTGCCAATTTCCGTTCATCGGGCCCGAAACCCCCGATGGGCACGGCACCTCCGGGCTCCGGCACCTTCGTGGTCGCCGGGGCCTTTTTCGTTTGGCGAATCCGCATGGCTGTTGGCAAAAACCGTCCCGTCGACGGCAACACATGGCTAACACCCACAGGCGTACGTTCCGCCTCAAGTGCAACCAATCCCGATGAAAGGCTTCGACGACCCGACCTTCGACCAAATCCCACGCCGCACTGCGCGGTGGATTGGTCGACTCAGCTCTTGCTGACGGGCGCCGGGCGGAAGTCGGCGGCCACGGCGTCGAGCGTGGCGGAAATCTTGGCGGCGTGGGCCAGGAATTCGGCTCGCAACGCGTCGGGCAAAGGCGGCGCAGGAGGTGGCTCCACCGTGAGCGGATTCACCGGTCGGCCATCGCGGAAAAACCGGAAGTCCAGATGCGGCCCGGTGGACAGCCCAGTGGAACCCACCCAGCCAACGACTTCGCCCTGGCCGATCCGACCACCGTTGCGAACATTGCCCGCGATCCCCTTCAAATGCATGTAGCAGGTGCTGAACGTCGCATTGTGACGGATTTTGACGTAGTTTCCGCCGCCCTTGAAGTCCCACCCGCGCGCCACCACGGTGCCATCGCCCACGCTCATCACCGGCGTGCCGGATGGCGCAGCGTAATCCACGCCATGGTGCGGCCGCACAATACGCAGCACCGGATGCATGCGTCCACGCGAGAAGTGCGAGGAAATCCGCGAGAACTGCAACGGGGCCTTCAGGAACTGGCGTTTGCAGGGCGACCCGTTGGCGTCGTAGTAGCCGCCTTTGTCGGCATGGCGGAACAGGTAAGCCTTCGAGACACGCTCTCCTTGTTCGAAGGAAACCGCCTCGATGTCCCCCACTCCCACCGCTTTGCCATCCACCACGAATTCCTTGTAGACCACGCGGAATTTGTCACCCGGTTGCACCGAAAAGAAATCGACCTGCCAAGCCAGGATGTCGGCGACTTTGCCCACGAGTTCGGGCGAATGCCCTTGAGCGGTGAGATTGTTCCAGAGACTCAACTCGATCGTGCCACCCA
>JBDKGS010000123.1:0-11995 GCA_039798065.1 Fibrobacterota bacterium
ACCCCTGCCGCTCCTTCGGCACCCAGTGCTCCTGCGGCAAAGCCCGCTCCCGTTTCCCCGCCCCCGGCCGCAGCACCTGCAGCCAAGCCTGCACCGGCAGCAGGGCCTTCGGCTCCTGCCGCCAAACCCGCCGCCGCGGCTCCGGCAGCGAAACCGGCACCTGTCGCCGAAGCGCCAAAATCCGACAAGCCAGGCGACCCGAAGGCCAAGGAAGGTGGCGAAGGCTTCAAGTACACTCCCGGGGCCACCTTTGGCACCGTCACCATGAACGGCCAGACCTGGACCCGTTTGTCGTTCACCCCCGAAATCTCGGTGGGCAAGCTGGGCGTGGGTTTCAACGTCGAACTGTTCCTGGACCAGAACCAGAATCTGTCCACTCGCGGCTGGGACTTCGACACCCGCCGCGCGGGGACGGAAAGTGTCCTGCGCAAGATCGACTACGTGCGTTGGGACAAGCCCGGCGCGCCCTTCTACGCCCGCCTGGGAACGCTCGAAGGCATCAACCTCGGTTACGGATTGGTGTCGGCAAACTACGGCAACAAAGCCCGCTATCCCGACTACAAGGAGCTGGGACTCGATCTGCAGCTCAACGACCTGACAGGATTCGGCGTCGATCTCGAAGGCATCGTGGGCAACCTGGAAGACCTTGGCAACAAGGGCCCTGTCACGGCATTCAAGGCCGGACTGCGCCCTCTCAAGATCGTCGGCATCCCGGTTCTGAAGGACCTCGCCGTGCGAGCCGGTGTCGCCTACGACTGGAACCAGTACGCTGGCCTTCGCGACGCCGACAACGACGGTTGCCCCGATGGCGTGGACAAGGCACAGACCAACGCGGCCACCTGCGTGGGCGCTTTGATCCAACCCAACCTGCCCTTCGTCCCGGCCAGCGTCTACGCCAGCGCGGATTCCGCCGAACGTGCCGCTTCCGATTCGATGCGCCAAGGCTACGCGGTGCGTAAACCCTTCGGCGTCTATTGGGCCGAAGCGTCGTTGCCCATCATCGAGACCAAGTTCTTCGGACTTGAACTTCACTCGGCCATCGCCAAGCCCAAGATCGTCGACCCCGACGCCTTTGAAGCTGGCTGGGGCGCCATCCCGCTGGGCGCCGGTTCGCATATCGGCCCTATCACCCTCACGGCCGAATACCGCGCCTACAGCCTGCCTTTCCAGCCCGACTACTTCAACGCGACCTACAGCATCGAACGCGCGAAGTTCGACGGCGAAAAGATCGTGACCAAGGAGATGGAAGTCTATGGAGACAGCTCCCAAAAGGGCATGGTGCAGGGTTACTTCGCCGGAGCAGGATGGGATGCCTTCGGATTCCTGGCCCTCAAGGGCAGCTACACGGAAATGTTCGCCTCCGATTCGGGAGTGGACAACCTCAAGACGCTCCACGGCTCGGTGGGCATCGGGCCCCAAGTGGTGAGCCTCATGCAACAGAAAGTGTCGTTGGCCGAGATCTACTGGGAGAAGGACCGGATCGGCCAGGACAAGTGGATCGACACCAACGGGGTGAGCCGCAAAGATTCGTTCCTGGGCAAGAGCAAATACCTGGTCTTCGGTTACCGTGTGGGTAGCCAGGTGGCTCCGGGTCTGACACTGATCGTGGATCGCCAGACCAGCTTCACCCGCCAAGCCAACGGCAGCCTGAAGCGCGACAACCAGATGCGCATCGAATCGCAGATGAAGTTCTGATCTCCTTCTTCGCCCAGTGCCGGAATCGGCACCGCGAAGACTGACAAATTTCGTCATCGAGGCCCGTTCCGGACAATGCCGGATCGGGCCTTTTTCGTCCGCCGTCGAACCCCGAATCGGCGGAACAAACCACCCAGCAGCAAGCCCTTGGCACCAGAGGTGCCCCGCCAAAATTTGGAACGCGCAGCGGTCCCGGGTATCAGACCCGAGGAAAACGGAACCGCGTCCATCCCGTCCTCGAAGCACAAGGAGATCGCGAACGCAGCGAACCCTTCAGTTTCCGCCGGACCTTGCCGATGACTTGGGTATCACTCCCAATCTTGCGAGGTGAACCGTGTACCCTAATCGCACAGTGGCCTCCTCTGCGACCCTCGCCGGACCGCATAGGAGTTCGTCCTTCGTTTCCGTTCCCGATCTGGTGTCAAATTCCGACGAACACGGCGCGACCATCCACGTCTGCGGTTGGTGCAAAAGCGTCCACTGGAGGCAATCCATCTGGCTTTCGGCGGAAAATGCGGCTCCGCTTCTGGCCGCGGCACCCGGACGCCACCGGATCTCCCATGGAATCTGTGGAGATTGCCTGGTCGCAGCGCTCGAAAAATGATCCGCGTTCCCCAAATTGGGTCCGAAGTTCGTCCGATGAATTTTCAATGATTGAATTGATAAGGCGCTCCTGGAATCGGACAATCCCTTCGTGACCACAAAACTCCTCGGCGAAGAATACACCTTGCTCGTAGAGCAGGCCCCAATCCTCATCTGGCGCGCCGACCTGTCCATGGGTTGCGACTACTTCAACGAACGCTGGCTTGCCTTCACAGGCCGAACCATGGACCAGGAAACGGGAAATGGATGGGCCGAAGGGGTCCATCCCGACGACTTCGACCGCTGCCTGCAGATCTACACCACCAGCTTCGCCAGCCGCCAAATCTTCGAGATGGAATACCGTCTGAGAAGGTTCGATGGAGAATACCGCTGGCTGTTCGATCGAGGCGTCCCCTACCACGATTCCCAAAACGAATTTCGCGGATACATCGGCAGCTGCATCGACATCACAGATCGGATCGAGGCGCAGAACGCGTTGAAACGGTACCACGAAAAGCAATTGGAGGAGCTGGGCGGATACCTCCCCATCTGCTCGTACTGCAAGAAGGTCCGCAACGACCGCAATTACTGGGAACAGATCGAGTCCTTCGTGGCCAGCCACAGCAACGCCTCGTTCACGCACGGAATCTGTCCCGACTGCAAATCCAAACTGACTGCGTCCATGTTTGCCTAAAGACAGATTCCGTCGCGAGACTAGGTCGACTCGATGGCTTCGAGCACCGAGAGAGCCACTCCCAGGGAAAAGGCATCCGAACAGCCTTCGTCGGGATCGAGCGCGAACTCCGAGCGAAGCACATCGGACCGCACCATCGCCGCTCCGATCTTGGATCCCCATCCTCCCATCACCTTGGACAACACCACGTATTCGGGACGCGCTTGCGAAAGAGCGGATCGACCGAAAGCGTAGTAGCCGTCGGCGCTCGGGCACCCCATTCGCGACTCCTCGATCACCAACGGCAGCGTCCCGGGCCGAAACACCAGGGAACTGGCCGTCTCGGGAGCGATTTGACAAATTCCGTCACCAGACTCGGATGGCCCCACGACACAGGCGAACACGAGCGATTCGCTCCGCGTAACCACTTCGATCCGCCCCTCCACCACGCAAGGGATCCGGAATTGGCAACGGTGCACGCGCAAGGCGCAGTCGATCCCATCTCCGCCTCGGCGCTCCAGACCCACCACACGCGGCTCGAGGACTCCTTCGCAAGCATTGCGGCAGGCATTGCGCAGCCTCGGCCCCAACGCCCCACTTCCAACCACTGGCTTCTCGGGATGGAATGCCAACATCACCGGGTGGCGCATGAAGCTTTCCAGGGCTCCCAAGTTCCGCTGTTCCAGATCGTCCAGAAAATCCGCCAAACAGCCTCCCTCGGGTAGCCAGCGGAGATCGGTGGTTGATGCCTGAAGCCAAAGGTCGGAAACCGTCGCTCGGATCTTTTCGTGGATCGATCGCAACCCTTCGAGATGCACTTGGTAGGCATGTCCAATCGCCATTTCCAATGCCTCGGCGCCCGAATCCAGCAGGTGGTGTTGATACAACTGCCCCCCAGGCAATTTCGCCACCAAACGCTCACCCAAAGACAAGGCTTCGGTACGGATTTCCGAAGCGAGATTCACGTCGCGGAATCGATTGTTCGGTCTTTGACCGGCCGACATGCGGAACGGGACCATCCCCCGCCCAAGCATTGCGGGAAGCGAACGATGCGGGGTTTTCGAAGACATGTTCCATGGTCTATGAAAATGCCGTGCCAGCCAAGGTTTTACTGGCTTTGCAAGCGATTTCCCATTCCGGTGCAGCGACGGAGTTGCTGCAGGTCCGACGTTGCGGACTGCACCAACGACGACATCCAGGCGATTTGTCGAATCAGAGCAATCCGGACAGGAGAGTGGTCACCGTCCCCGGAGGACGCGTCTCGATTTCCCCGGAGGTCAAATCCAACTCGGAGGTCCCTGATCCCTTGATCGACGTTCCCTCCAACAGATCGAACTTGACCGTCCCGCTGAGGAAATAAGGGATCGGATTTCCGCTGATGATGTTGCGGATCATCGCCCGGTCGATCACTGTGATGGGAATTTCCACCGGGAAATCGATGTTCTTGGTTTCGCCACCGTTGACGGAAAATGGCTCGATGGTCGCCGAGATGGGTTCGTTGGACTTGGAACTGATCCGGAAGTTCAGGACCGGCTTGACCAGGCTCGAACCGAACGCGGCCTTGTTCGTGTTCGCCGAGTTGTCGGCCTTCACATGGAACACCATCTTGAAGTGGAACTTGTCCAAGCTCGGCCTGTCGAGCAGACCGCCCGAATAGGTTATCGTCTGGCCATCCACGGCCGGACTCGCTTCCGAAAACTTCACGCTGAAGACGTTGAACGCCTCGCTCACGGAATCGAGCAGACTGCACGACGAAAGCATCGCGCTCCCGGCGATCGCGAGGGCCGTGGTCAAAATCCGTCTGCGAATCATGGAAGCTCTCCTGAGGAAAGTTTGCGGGGGTGCACCGGCTTAGAACATGAAATTCATGGAGAGGCGCGACTGGCCTTCGCGGACACCTGCCGGCTGGTTGCCGATCAGCTGCACGTCCTTGATGTAGGCGTAGTCCACCGTCAGCAGATCGGAAATGGTCACACCCACGCCCAGGTCGGCTTCCTGACGGCTGCCTCCCGGATCGAAGAGGAATCCGCCGCGCAACGAGAGCGTTTGCGAATAGGTGTATTCCAATCCCAGATTGTAGACCGACTGCTGGAAGTTCTGGCTGACGACGTCGGCGATGGTGGAATTGGATGGCGCCTTGCCTTCGCCCCATGGCTCGGCGATCCCGTAGTAGGTGCCGGTGAGGAAGTTGCGGGCCTGCGACGTTTCCTGTTCACGGGAGACGGTTTCACGCGAGATGTCGGCGGCAACCGTGAGCGAGTGGCCAGGCACCTTGAACGCCAAGTACGAGAATCCCGTCTTCCAGGTCAACGGGATCGGATCCGCTTCGTCCTTGCTGATGTAGAACACGGCGGGCCCGATGTTCTGGACCTGCGCGCCCCAGGTGAGACCAGGTACGAACAGGTTCTTGCGCAACACCGAAGCGTCGAACGCGTAGCTGGCGGCCACACCCGATTCCTTCTGGCCACCCATGGTGATTCCGGAAGCCAAGGCGGAATAAAGGAACTTGAGATTGAGCCCCAGGCCCCAGTTGCGATTCAAACGCGTTCCGTAGGAGATCGCCGCCACCATTTCGTAGGAAGCGAAGGTCTGGACAGGAGCGCTTTCGCTTTCCTGGTAGGTGGTCTGTCCCAGCGACAGGAAATTCACGAATCCGCCGAAGGTGCCCCATTCCTCGACAGGAAATGTCCCCGCGGCATAGGTGTGGTACAAGTCCTTGAGCTGTAAGGCGGGCAAAAGATTTTCGTAGAACAGTCCAAGACGTGCCTTGGCTTTCAACGCCTTCACGATGCCCTTGGAGGTGGCGAACCAGACGTCGTCGCCCTGTGCCGACACCAGACCAGCGTCATTGGCGATCAGACCGTTCCCGGAGTGGTAGTGAACCCACTTGCCCTGCTTTTGACCATCAGCCTTGCCGCCCGACTCCTTCTTTTCGGCAGCCAGCGGGTAGTACTTCCAAACGCCTTTGTCGGACCCGATCCAAACGTTGCGCCCTTTGTCGACGGCGATGGAATTCACGTTCACCGCCTGGAAAAGCAACCGTTCCCAAGTCTTTCCGTCGAAGTGAACCACGCCAGTGGCTTGCGCCACCCAAACCTGTCCGTCGGGGTCCAAGGTCAGCGCCAAGGCTGTGTCGGACAGAAGTCCGTCCACCTTTGTGAATGGCTTCCAAGTCGATGCTTGCGCCGTGACTTCCAATCGTGACACGCCGCCGTAGGTGCCTGCCCAAAGCGTGCGGGTCTTCTCGTCGGTGACAAGACTCGTGATGAATTGGCTGTTCAAGCCGAACGTCTCGCCGAAGCGGCGGAATTCGAAGTCGTTGCCCTTTTGCTTCAAGCGCAACAAACCGTTTTCAGTCCCGATCCAAACACCAGCGCCGTTGGTCGACAACGCCGTGATGCGGTCGGAGGTCAGCCCCGAACCCGAATCTCGCCAAACTTTCCAGGCCTTGCCGTCCCAGCGAACCAGGCCATTGGTGGTTCCCAGCCAAAGCTTGCCTGTTTCGTCGACCGCGATGGCACGGATGGAATCCTTCACCACCAGCGAATAGGGAACGCGCAGTTCCACCAAGTCTTTCTCGTCCTCGGGTCGGTTGGCGCCCGACAAGCGCAGAACGGAATCCTCTAGCGCCTTTTGGCTTGCGGTATCGCTGGGCCACAAATTCCCCATGAATTTGCGCACCACCGCGCCAGCCTTTTCGCCTTGTTCCAGTGGTACGAACAGGTCGGAACGCCATGCCTTGCCATCCCATCGACGCAGATCGGCACCCGAAGCGATGTAGACCTCTCCACGCGAAAACAACCCGGTGCGTTTGGTGGAGGTCATGGCGGTGGCTTTGCCAGAGAGCTTGGCGGAAGGCAGCGCGAGCTCCCACTCGTCGGCCAAAGGTCCAAAAGCCAGGCCTGCCGGATTCCAGTAGGTGGCGAAAACGTCGTCGGCCAAACCCACCGAGGTTTCGCCCATGCCCAATTGGCGTGCGCCAACGGGCATCACCAATGTCAAGATCGCAGACGACCCTTGAGCTCCGGCCGTCCCGGCCAGTGCGAGGGCGGTGAGCCCGGAGAGGAAAATTTTAGGGAACAAGGTTCCTCCAATCCGGTACATGGTAGCGTCCTTCACTGGCGGGAAGCAAGGGTTTCCAATCTCCACCTTCCCAAGCGTTGCGAGGCGTGAGCACCGCCTTGCAGCCCAAATGGAATGGAGGAATGAGCTCGGCGTGCGCACCCAACTGGTCGCGCGTCACATAGGTTCCAAGCGGAAACGCACGCAGCGACTCGTGTTGGCTGGCGGGAATTTCGTACTGGAACGTACGGATTTCCTTGATGTCGGCTTCTTCGATGATCCGCAGATTGCTTTCGGTCTGGTCGCGCCAGAGGTCCAACAACTCTTGGGTTTCGCGGGGATTGAGCCCTGTGCCGGCCAAATGCTCCTGCAAATCCTTCTCCGATGGCTTTGCCGACAACAACGCTTCCCGCGGGCTACGACGCAGGCGGTACACACCGGAGTGGTGAATTTGAGGAGTCTGTTCTTCGTCTTCGTTCTTTTTTTGCAAGGCGACGTAAAGCCCGGCAAGGAAGAGACTTACGAGAATGAGTACGGCAGCGCCCAGGAGTAGCAGGTACATGGCCTCCACAATCTACTGATTCCGCGATCAAGTGTTTTTTAAACCGTCAACTTCGGCTTTTCCCAACCCCCGAAGGGTGGTAACTTTCCAGAAAGGAAGCCGCCCATACAAATGCACCACACGACCCATCATCCGTTCATGCCGGTTTCCGGCGGGAAGGCCCCAGGCTGGGTTGATTTGCACATGCACTCCAGCATGTCGGATGGCACCCTTTCGGTGGCGGAAATGATCGACGTGGCCGCCAAGCGGAAACTGACGGCGATCTCCATCACCGACCACGACAATATCGATTCGTGGGAACAAGGCCGACACCTTGCGCGTCAGATGGACGTCGAACTCATCCCAGGGGTCGAGATTTCGAGCGCCTGGGAAGGCTCCGACATCCATATCCTGGGGTATTTTTTTGATCCATCCAATCTGGCCCTGAACCAGGCGATGGACCGCTCCAAGCGGCGTCGGCTGCTTCGCGCCAAAGCGATGGTCCGCAAATTGGACCGGCTGGGCATGCCTATCCGCTTCGAAAAAGTCCTTTCGTATGTGCACGGCGGCACCGTCGGCCGACCGCACATCGCCCGCGCGCTTCTGGAAGAGGAATACGTCAAGACCTTCCAGGAAGCCTTTGAAAAATGGCTGGGGCCGACATGCCCCGCCTACGTGGAGACCGAATGCCTGACCCCCATGGAAGCCATCGCGCTCATCAACAACGCCGGCGGAGCCGCCGTGATGGCGCACCCGCTGCACACCAACCGGGACGACATCATTCCCCTTTTGGTGGAAGCCGGCTTGAAGGGGATCGAGATCTACTGCCATCGCATCCAGTCGACCAACCGACGACGCTACCAGGATATCGCGCGCCGACACAATCTGGTCTGGACCGGGGGCAGCGACTCGCACGGCGAGCGCCCGGGACAACCCGGAATCGGATCGGTGCGGGTAGCCAGAACCGTAGTGGACAAGCTGCTTGAAGCCCGCGACCGCCACTTCGCCGAAATCTGAACTCCCCCCCACGTTGGGGCCCTACCACGTTCTGGAGCCGATCGGCGCCGGACTTGGCGGCATGGGCGAACTGTACCTGTGCTACGATCCTTCGCTGGATCGCAAGGTGGTGGTCAAACGCGTACCGCCCGGCACCAGCGAAGAACTGCTCAACCGCTTCCATCGCGAAGCCAGCATTTTGTCGGGTGTGGCCCATCCCGGGTACGCGCATGTCTACCGCTACTGGCTGGTGGACCAACGCCCCGCCATGGCCATGGAATTCATCGACGGACTCACCCTGCGCGAGCTCATGGATCTGCGCAAAGTGCTGCCGTTGGACGTGACGCTTTGCATCGGCTGGTCGGTGATGGAAGCGCTTCGCCATGCGCATCTGCACGGCATCATCCACCGCGACGTGAAGCCCGCCAACATCGTGATTTCGCATTCGGGCCAAGTGAAACTCCTCGATTTCGGTGTGGCGCGCTTCGAGAACCACAGCGACCTCACCATGCCCGGCATGGTGGTGGGAACCACTTCGTACATGAGCGCGGAACAGGCCAAAGGGGAAGACCTGGACGAGCGCAGCGACATCTATTCGCTGGCTTTGTGCATGTACGAAGCCTTGCTTGGTGTGCATCCCTTCCGCAAGGACCAACCCGACGCCACCCTCACGGCCTTGCTGACAAAAACGGCCAAGTCGCTGTGGTTCGCCAGACCCGGCACGCCGTTTTCCGTCTCGCGCCTGATCTCCATGTCGATGTCGCGAAATCGCAACCGCCGCCCCCGCGACGGATCGGCGTTTCTGCAGATGTTGGACAAATCCTGGAGCCGCGTCGGTCGCGACCGCGAGGCGTACATGGCGGCGTACATGGCGGCCCTGAGGTCGGGACGGCCTTTCGAAACTCCTCTCCCCCGGACGAGCCATCCCGGCTGGATCTGGGTGCTCGGCGGGCTCTTCGCCGGTTTCGCGGCCGGTGTCGGCCTGACTTTCCTGAGCAGATAGCACCGATGGTCGCCACGGCATGAACTGGATCGATTTTCTGGTTTCCGGACTGGTTCTGATGCCCGCGATTTCCGGCTTCCGCAACGGATTGATCGCCGGCTTGCTGCGCGGCATCGGCATTCTCGCTGGAATCGGGCTCGCCATCTGGAAGATGCCCCTGCTGATGGACATCGGAGTGACCACACTGGGATGTCAGAAATCGACGGTGCCGCTTTTTGTCCTGGGCTTGGGCGTTGTGGCCGGATGGGTTGTCGGGCTGATCGCCGGTTGGGCATGGAAAAAATCGACCGAGGGGACGGAAATCGGATTCGCCGACCGCGCCGCCGGGTTCGCCGTGGGCGTGGTGAAGGGTTCCCTCCTGGCCTTGGCAATCCTGGCCGCGCTCACCATCGCCATGCCCAAGATGCGAACGCAGCTGCAAGCTTCCTGGACCGGCCGCCACGCCTTGGAACCCGCCGTCAAGTCCACCCGGGCCTGGATGGAAGGCCGCATCGAGGCCTGGCGCAAGTGAGCCTCGATCTATCCATCCGGTTGGGCGAGCTGGGCAGGCCCAGACAGATTTTGGTCGAAGGTCGCTGGGTGAAGCTTTTCTGGAGCGGGGTCGCGGCGATCGTGCTGGGCTTCGGGTTGCTCACCTGGCAGGTGGTTTCGGCGGCGCGGATCTATCCGGAACTGCTGTACCAATCCCGCAAGACCGCGGTACTGAACGCGAAGATGGAGCGCCTGCGCGACGAGACGGCCAAACTGGAAAAAGCCTCGACTCGGATCGATTCGCTGACCAAGCGGCTGGGTGGCAGGTTCGGCCTTGCCAACGCGGGGCCCGAAGGTCCGCACGCGCTCCCCGATGGACAAAAACTGATCGAACGTCTTTTCCCCGACCAGTCGGGTTCGGAGGCGTGGTCCCGGGAGGCCTCTGACCTTGGCGAACGCACTTCGGCGATGCGACGGGATCTGTCAAAGATCGAAAACGTCGCCCAGTCGAAGATCGCCCAACTCGAGCGGACACCCAGCGTCGCACCGGCCCGCAGCCAGATCAGTTCGGGTTACGGGTGGCGCATGCACCCCATTCTCGGGTCCTACATGATGCACGATGGGCAGGACTTCACGGGAACCATCGGCACCCCGGTGATCGCCACCGCGATGGGCAAGGTGGTCGAGAGGGAGTACAGTTCGTCTTACGGCAACTACGTTGTCGTAGCACACGGCGGCGGGATCCGAACCCTCTACGCCCACCTCAATGCATTCAAGTGCGAGTTGGGCCAAAGTGTTCGGCGAGGACAGGTCATCGGCCTACTCGGCAATACCGGGCGCTCCACCGGACCTCATGTCCACTACGAGGTCCACCTTGGGGAACGCGCGGTCGATCCAATGCCTTGGATCCTTCCAACCACCCTGGTTCCCTGATAGTCCTCTCGGAAAGATCACCGATGAATTCCGTCCTTTTGAAGAACGAAGTGCTGGAAGCCCGCCTCAACGTGATGGGCGCGGAGCTCCGCGGACTCCGACGCACCGACCTGGAGCGTGAATACTTGTGGTCGGGTGATGCCGCCCATTGGGAGCGCACTTCGCCCATCCTGTTCCCGATCGTGGGCCGCCTCCAGAACGACAAGTACACTTGGCAAGGCCGTCAGTACTCGCTTCCGCAGCATGGCTTCGCCCGCGACCTGGAATTCGACCTGGTCCACGAGGACGGCACCAGCGCCTCCTTTCTGCTGGCACATGCGGGTCCGTTCCTGGAGCGTTACCCTCAGGAATTCCAGCTGGCCCTCACCTATACGCTCGACGGCTCCGCACTCACCATGCGCGCCGACGTGTTCAACCCGTCGAACACCGACGATCTCCTGTTCTCGCTGGGTGCCCATCCTGCATTCCGGTGGCCCCTGGAAGAAGGCGTCGCACCCGAGACCTACTTCCTCAAGTTCGATCGTTCCGAATCGGCCGACCGGCTCGAGGTGGGCATCGACGGGCTCTTGACCGGTAAAAAGGTCCCGTTCTTCCGGGACGTGGACCAAATGAAGCTGCGCCCGGACCTTTTCCGCGCCGGAGCCGTAGTGTTGGAAGGATTGAAGTCGGATTCCGTCACGTTTGGGGTGGAAGGCGGAGCGCAAGTCAAGTTGACCGCGCCCAAAGCTCCTTGGTGGGGATTCTGGACCCGCCCTGGCGCACCCTTCCTTTGCCTGGAGCCGTGGAACGGGATCGCCGACAAGTACGGTGCCGACTGGGATCTTCGTGCCAAACCCGGCGTGATCGCATTGCCCCCCGGTGATTCGTGGAGCTGGACCCTGACCTTCGAACCTTCGTAGGTTCCGAGAAGCGTCCAAAGGCGAAACACAGAGCGAAAGCGACCTGAAGTCGCTATTCTTGAACTGTCGGATAGAAACTTCGGGAGGTACCCCGGAGCGCGCCCGGATCCGGCGGCGATTCCTCACCAAGGATTCCGAGG
>JBDKGS010000124.1:0-11965 GCA_039798065.1 Fibrobacterota bacterium
CGCCATGAGCTTCCAGAACGGCTTCATGAATGGCTTCGACGGATGCGACGGTGAGATGGAGGATCATGAAAGCCGACGAAAGATCTCGGAGTTCTTGCCGATGATGCGCCGGGCGCTTTCCTTGGCCATTTCAGCCGAGATTGGTGTTTTGCAGGGTGTGAGAGTCAGCGTGCCGCCATCGTGGACCTCTATGTTGACCTGATCACCCACCTTCAGGTGCGCCAGCTCCAACAGCGCCTGATCCATGATGAGGCCCTGAGAGTTGCCGATCTTGGAAATCACTTTGACCATCCCTGTATAATAATGTTTTACAGCTCTAAACGCAAGCAAAACCGGTGCTGGATCGAGCGAGACCGGAGCAGAGATCACGCGTGCCTGTAACCTTTCGGAAACTTTACCGTCTGATGCGGTACAGCATTGAACCAGGAGTGTCGGACGTGGCGAAGTATCTGATTATCGGCGGTGTGGCGGGTGGAGCCTCGACGGCGGCTCGATTGCGGCGTTTGGACGAAAAGGCGGAAATTGTCATGGTGGAGCGTGGCGATCACGTGAGCTACGCCAATTGCGGCCTTCCCTACTTCGCTGGTGACGTGATCCACGATCGCGAAAAGCTCTTCCTGATGACCCCCAAGAAGTTCCGCGACACGCTGGACGTGGACGTGCGCGTGGGCACCGAGGCCGTGGCCATCGACGCCCAGGCCAAGACGGTGACGCTTCTGGACAAGGCCACCGGCACGACGACCGTCGAAACCTGCGACGCCTTGGTGCTTTCGCCAGGAGCCGAGCCGGTGCGCCCACCCATTCCAGGAATCGATCACGGACGGATTCTGACACTGCGTTCGGTGCCCGACATCGACCGCATCAAGCAGGTCCTTGACGAAAAACGTCCTCAGCGGGCCGTGGTGGTCGGGGCCGGGTTCATCGGTCTGGAAATGGCCGAAAACCTTTGGGAGCGCGGGATCGCCACGACGGTGGTTGAAGCGCTGGACCAGGTGATGAACGTTGTGGATTTCGAGATGGCCGCCGCGGTGCACCACCACCTCAAGGAAAAGGGCGTGGGGCTGTACCTGTCCGATGGCGTGAAGGAATTTGTCCATCAGGGCGATGGCGTGGTGGTCAAGCTGGCCTCGGGCGCGGCTCTGGAAGCCGACATCGTGATCCTGTCCATTGGTGTGAAGCCCGATACCAAGTTGGCGCGCGCGTCGGGAATTGTCGTCGACGAACGCGGTTACATCGTGGTCGACGAATACATGCGCACCAACGTGCCGTGGATCTGGTCGCTGGGCGACGCGGTGGTGACCAAAAGCCCCTTTACCGGCAAGCCCCAGCCCGTGCCGCTGGCGGGTCCTGCCAACAAGCAGGCGCGCATCGTGGCCGAAAACATCGTGCGCGGCCAATCGCGCAAATGGAACGGCTCCATCGCCACCGCCGTGGCCAAGGTGTTCGATCTCACGGTGGCCACCACGGGACTTTCCGAGAAATCGTGCAAACGCGAGGGTATCGCCTACCAGGCGGTTGTGGTGCATCCGGGAAGCCATGCGGGCTATTATCCAGGCGCGCACCCGTACGCCCTCAAATTGCTGTGGGCGCCTGTCACCGGCAAGATTCTGGGAGCCCAGGCGGTCGGGCGCGATGGTGTGGACAAGCGCATCGACGTGATCGCCGCGTTCCTTGGCATGGGCGGTACCGTGCACGACCTGACGGAATTTGAACACGCCTACGCTCCGCCCTATTCCAGTGCCAAGGATGGCGTGAACTACGCTGGATTCGTGGCGGTGAACGCGCTTGAAGGCTTGACGAATCTTGTTCGTTGGGACGAAGTGGCCGCCAAGGTGGCTTCGGGGGCGTTGCTGCTGGACGTGCGCACCCCGCAGGAATTCGAGTTGGGCCACATCCCCGGAGCGGTGAACATATCCAACACCGTGCTGCGGACGCATCTGGCCGATGTGCCGCGCGACCGCGAGATCGTTCTGTATTGCGGTGTGGGCATTCGCGGCTACATGGCCGAGAGGATCTTGCGCGAGAGCGGTTACACCAACGTGGGAAACGTGACGGGTGCTTGGAAGACCTGGAAAGCCGCGACCGATCCGCAGCAGAACCGCGACGTGTTCCAACCCGCCAACAAGCGACTCCACCAGGCCGCGGAGGAAGCGGGCTACGCCGAAGGGTCGGGCGCTCCCGAAAACCTTGTGGAAGTCGTGGCGCCTGTGACGGAAATCGTCGTGAACGCCTGCGGTCTGCAATGTCCCGGACCCATCGTCAAGCTCAAGGAAGCGGTCGACAAGGCCCCCGAGAACGCGCGCATCTCCGTGAAGGCCAGCGATCCCGGCTTCGCCCGCGATGCCCAGGCCTGGTGCAACATCACGGGCAACCACCTGGTGTCGGTGAAGGAGAACGGCGGCGACTTCACTGCCGTCATCGAAAAACGGGGCAAGGTCGCCAAGGAGGTCGCGGCTGGGGACTCGTTTCCGGCCATGACGGTATCCGGCAACGAAGTCACGCTCATCGTGTTCTCCAACGATCTCGATCGGGCCTTGGCAAGTTTTGTCATCGCCAACGGCGCTTTGGCCACCGGCAAGAAGGTGACGATGTTCTTCACGTTCTGGGGATTGTCGGTGATCAAGAAGCGCGAGAGGGTGAACGTGCGCAAGGATTTCATGGGGCGAATGTTCGACATGATGCTGCCGCGCAATGCGAACCGCCTGGGGCTCTCGCGCATGAATTTCGGTGGCATCGGCGCTTTGCTCATGAAGCGGCGGATGGAGTCCTTCCAGGTCGATCGACTGGAGTCCATGATGGAAAGCGCCATGAAGGCCGGCGTGCGCATGACGGCCTGCCAGATGTCGATGGACCTGATGGGGATCGACCGCGAGGAGCTGATGGAAGGTGTGGAGCAGGGGGGCGTGGCCAGCTACCTGGAATCGGCGGGCACGGCGGGAATCAACTTGTTCGTGTAGCGCGACGGAAATTGTCGGTTCGTTGATACGGGGGAGGTGGGCTTGGAAGGCTCATCGCCTTCTTCGCGTTCGGGAGGCGTTGGGTGGCGGGAAATGGACCTCGGCAGTGGGGAGTCACGCAAAGCCTGTAACCTCCGGAGGGTTCTGTTCATCAGTTGGGTACAAGAGTTCACAATACCAGTAACCAGCGCAACAACGGAGCAACGACCATGTCCACAGTCCAAGTCAACACTTCCAGCTTCCCTTCCGAAGTTCTGCTCTCCAAGGAACCGGTCGCGGTGGATTTCTACGCCGAATGGTGCGGACCGTGCAAGATGCTGTCGCCGGTGTTGGAAAAATTCTCCGACGTCTACGCGGGCAAGGTGAAGATCGCGAAGGTGGATGTCGACAACAATCCCGAGCTTGCCGGACGGTTCCAGATCCGCGGCGTCCCCACCATGATCTTCTTCAAGGATGGCAAGGTGGTCGACCAGGTGGTGGGCATGCTGCCTCCAGCCGGTCTGGCCCAGAAACTCGATTCGTTGGCCGCCTGAACGGTTCGTTCGGCGTGGAGGTCCTAGGACCTTCGCGCCGCTTCGATTCCGTCGTCAAATTATGTCTCTCCCGTTTCGCGTCGCCATCCCCGTGTTTCGATTCCTCCGCCGGGGTACCTTTCCTCGCGTTGCTCCCGTCTCCCCAGTCCATGCGCGATCAGGATCTTCTGGACCGTGGGCGAGCTGACGGGATTGCCGGAAACTGTCAGATAGTAGGCGATCCGGTCGCAGCCCCACGCGGGGCGTTCGGAGACCAGTTCGAGGATGGATCGGGTGAGGCTCGATGACTCCTCCTTCGCTTTCGCGCCTTCGGAAGGGCGCCTGAGCCGCCGATACCACGTCGAACGATGGATCCCATGCAGCGTGCATGCCTTCGCCGCCCCCAGTTGTTCCACATCTTCGGCGATCCGGTTCCAATCCTGCGTGTTGTGGTGTCGCATAGGGATTTAGGGTTTTCCTGTTCGTTCGGTATTGGCGACTTCTCCCTCTGTCAATATAATTAGAATGAGACTCAATCGCAAGAAAGAGTCGGCTGTCCGCTGATTTCTTCGGCGGTTGCAAAACAGAGGGAGAAGTGGAATGCAGACGTACGCGATCGCACCGTTGGTGCCGATGATGAAAGCCTTGGAGTTGGTGCTCTTCGGAATGCTGGCACTGCTTCTGGTCGCCGTGCCGGTGGTGTTCGCCAGGCGGATGGTCGCGTTGCGGCGCGTCAGCGGCGATGCGGCGCATTGGGTGGCGATCCTGTCGAAGGGCATCCGCAGCGGAGAAGACCAGCCCGAGGCCAAGCTAGCCGATGGTGGACGGAATTTGCCCGAGCGGTTGGCTGGTTTCGCGCTTTCGCACACGCACCTGTGCCCCGACGCCCTGGAGCGGCTGCTGGAAGCGCGCGAGATCGAGGACAAACGCGAGCTGGAACGTGGCTTGTCGTTTTTGGGAACGGTGGGTTCCAACGCGCCATTCGTGGGATTGACAGGAACTGTTCTGGGGATCCTGGTCGCGTTCCAGGCGATGTCGACGTCGGGAAGCGGTGGCGGCGCCGAGGTGATGGGTTCCATCGCGGGAGCCTTGGTGGCCACCGCCGCGGGACTGTTCGTGGCGATTCCCGCTGTCGTGTTCCACAACATCCTGCAAGGCAGGGTCGAATGGATCTTGGAGGAATCGCGCCAATTGCGGACGATTCTTGTCGCCCGCTCGTTGCAGTCGGTCGCGGTCGGGGAGATCTCCTGATGGCCGCCACGGTGGGCCGCAAAGGGGCCATCCACGGAATCAACATCACCCCGCTGGTCGACATCTTCCTGGTGCTTCTGATCCTGGTCATGATTTCGAGTTCGTTGATTCGCCCTCAGGCGATCGACGTGCAGGTCCCCAAGGCCGCCAACGGGGGATCGGTGGCGCCCGACGCTTCGGGCGTCGTGATCATGGCAGATGGTTCCATTCTGCTGGATGGAATCGGTTCGGAGCCATCGGTGCTGGTGGCCAGGTTGCGCGAGAAGGTGGCCAAAGACAGTGCGCACAGCATTCTCCTGAGCGCCGACGCCAAGCTTCCCTACGAGAGGGTGGTGGAGGTCCTTGACCTGGTGAAGAGTTCGGGAGCGCGAAAGTACGCCCTTCGCGTCAAGAAAGCGGCCTGAAATGTCCAGGGCCATCGTATCGACGCGTTCGATGCGCCGACAGATTCCGGCATCGGGTTCCTGGAAACCCCGACTGTGGAAATGGGATCCGGTGGCCAAGCCGGCTCGAAAATCGCGCACGGCGGTGGCTTCGATGTTGTTCGCGGCGATCGCCGTCCTGGCAGTGGTGGGATTGCGGTTCGAGGACCGCGACAAACCCGATAGGTCGACAATGGATGAGATCGTTTGGTTGGAGGAGTCGCCACCGCCATCCCAGGTTCCCGAAAGGACGGAATCTGTCGCACCCGAGTTGCCCCAGCCGAACTCCCCGGCTGTCTCCGCCGACACTCCGCTGCCCTACGCTCCGAAATCTTCGGTTTCGGAGCCGTCGCGGGAGCCGGTTTTCGGGATGGACGACGCGGTCGGGACTGGCGGTCTGGAAGTGGCGATCGGAGGCACGCTGGCCAGGACGTCCGATCCCATCGTTGGCGAGAGTGGTCCGCCAGCCGGTCCTCTGGTCCTGGGTGCGGTTCCCGGTTCGACAAAACCTGTCGTGCCTCGCTACCCACCGCGCGCCGAGGCTATGGGAATCGAAGCGAGCGTGGTGGCGTTGGTGACCACCGACACTTCGGGCGACGTGGTGGGTGTGCGCATCGAGCAGAGCGGTGGGCGCGATTTCGACGAAAGCGTCCGTGCCGCCGTCTTGTCCACGCGCTTCCAGGTGCCGGTGCGGGATGGCCGTGCCTGCGCCGTGGCATTCCGCTTGCCCTATTCGTTCCGCCTGGAATAGGCCTCGTCCACTTAAACGCGGCAGTCACGGTGTTGCGCTTGGCGTTAGGGAAATCGCGCTTGGAGTTCGACATGCCGCACGCCATCTTTAAGAATAAGAATCAATCTCAATACAGCTTCATCACAAGGACGACACATTGAACAGCCTAATGATACTCGCGATGCTCCATGCGCAATCGCCCGATTCGTTGCCACCCTCCTCGATGACAAAAGTTGTTGTTATCGACACCGTCTCCCAAGCAGGGGTGCAGGTGACCGGCAAGAGGCGCAAATCGGGAGGGAAAATCGTCGATGCTTCCGTCGGAAAGCTCGCGGCACCCTTGCACGAAACGCCGCGCTCGGTGTCGGTGCTGGCCGCCGACGAACTGCGGGACCGCAACGTGCGTACGATCGCCCAGAGCCTGAACATGGTTCCAGGTGTGTTCACCAACGGCTCCAACGGTTCCGGCGGCTACCACTACAAGGCGCGTGGCTACCACATGCCGCCATCCGTGTATCTGGTCGACGGATTCCAGGGCGTGCGGGCCGGTGGCGACTACAGCCCCAGCACATTCGGGATCGATCGTGTGGTCTTCATGCGCGGACCAGCGGGGCTCGCCTACGGTGCCATGAGTGTGCCGGGGGGAATGGTCAACATGATCACCAAGGCCCCGCAGGAGAAATCCTTGCGTCGTGTGGACGTGCGGTTGGGGCCTTGGTCCGACAACTCGACAGGATTTGGCAGCGCGGCTTCGGTGGGATTGGACGCCGATTTCGCGGGCAAGGTTTCCCAGGACGGACGCCTCACCTATCGCGCGGTGGCGAACTGGGAGAACCTGTCGGGATTCACGGCCGACTCGCGCGATTCCAGCCGCCGATTCCTGGGGTCGATGCTTTGGAAGATCGATTCGGCGGGACGTTACACCGTGCGACCCGTCGTGCAATGGGATTGGACAAGCCGTCGAGCAGGCGCGAGCACCTTGGTTTCGCCGTCCACTTCACTGTCCACCGCCGATGGATCCAATGGGGTGAACCTCGACGACCTCACGCCGGTTTCTGTCAACCTTTCGGCAGGTGGTCGCCAGGACGAGCAGTTCCTGCTTGGCTTCGATGCGAAGGCCCGGCCGGTGGATGGATGGAGCTTCAATGCCGCCTACCGCTGGCTGTCCTACGACACACGGGTCGATCAATGGGCGCCCGTCGCGTCGACCCTCAAACAGACCGATCCCTCCGATCCCAGGAGCTGGACCATCCAGCGCAGCCAGTCGAAGAGCCAGAGCGAGCGCTTCGGGCACGCCTTCGACGGAAACGCGCAATGGGAATCCGGTGATGACAAAATCTGGCGCAACGTGGCGATTGTCGGATTCAATGGACGATTCAGCGGAACCGATCGTTCCGTGTCGGGAACGGGAAAGTCTCATTCACCGATCAACGTGTATTCCGGCAAGGTCCAGGAGTCGCTTCGCGACTCCAACCTCGTGCTCGCCCCCACGTACTTGACGGAATCCTTCGCGTGGAACCTCTACGCGATGGACCAGCTCTCGTTGTTCGAGAACCGCCTGATCCTCTCGATGGGCGTCGCTTGGGCGGGCGAGTCCAACGATCGCGACTACGGCTCCACCGGCATCCGCAAGGACACCATCAAGAACATCGACAAGATTCTGGCAAGCAAGTCCGGCGGCCCTGTTCCCACGTTGGGCGCGTTGTTCCAGGTTGTGCCGGCCATCGCTGTGTACGGATCGTACGCCACCAGCTACTCGCTCGCGGCGGGGGATGCCGAAGACAAGAACGGCAAATCCGGGGAATTCGATCCATCCACAGGCGTCAATCTCGAGGGCGGTGTCAAGTTCGATCTCGACAGGACATCGGCGACAATTTCCGTCTTCCATGTTTCGCAGAAGGATGTGCTCGTGCAGTCGGCGGCCACCGATCTCAACGGCAAAGGCAACCGCTATTACACCCAAAGCGACGACGAGGGGCGAGAATCCTTCGGGGTCGAGCTCGAGGTTTCGGTCAATCCAATGCGAGGTTGGAACGCATCCCTGGCTGGTGCTTGGATCGACGCGCAGGTGAAGAGCAGTACGGATGCCGTCGCAAATGGCTCGCCGGTCGACAAGACTCCCGAATGGTCGACCACCCTGCACAACCGCTACGCGTTCGCCGGTGGTCCTTTGGACGGATTCGGCGCGAGCGCCACGCTGAATTGCCAGACCCAACGATGGATGTCGACCAAGTCCGCTGCAGCTCCCGATCCGATCGTGATGCCGTGGACCACCAAGGTCGATCTGGGATTGTTCTACCAGATCAGTCCCGAATTGGAACTCGCGGCCAACCTGGAGAACGTCTTCGACGAGATCGTCGTGGAAAGTGGAACGACCGGTTCATCTCTGGTGATGGGATCGCCTCGGAACCTTACCTTGCGGATGGGGTACCTATTCTAGTTGCACCCTAATCATTGTGGTCCTGATCGGCGTTTTCGGGAATCGGACGATCCCGCCGTCCTTCACATCAACAGTCGTTTCTCACTTGAACAGAGCGGAATCCACGCATGTTGCGCAAAACGTTGTTTTGGATCCACCTTGGCGCCGGACTTCTGACGGCGCTGCCGCTTGCCGCCATGGCGCTAACCGGAATCCTCCTTTCCTTCGAATCCCAGATCGTCGAAGTGGCGACCCGGGAGAGTCGACAGGTTCTGTCGCCTCAGGGGACCCGTCTGCCTCTGGATACCTTGGTGGCAAGGGTGGCCGGGGAGCGCTCCGGGAAGGTGACCGCCGTGGTGCTGCATTCCGATCCGCTGCGAACCGTGGAGGTCCGCATGAGCAAGGAAGCCACTTTGCGCGTGGACCCATGGACCGGCGAAATCAAAGCGCACGGCGCCGCGATCGAAGCGGCTTTCGGATGGGTGGAGCGCATCCATCGGTGGTTCGGTTCGCGTGAAATCGGTGGTAAGGTCACGGGTGTTTCGGTCCTGTTGTTCCTGGTGTTGACATGCACAGGTTTGGTCTTGTGGTGGCCGCGCAGGCTGGCCGGACTGCGCAACGTTGTCTGGCCCAAGCCCGGATTGCGCGCCAAGGCGCGTGATTGGCAATGGCACAATTCGGTGGGCTTCCTTGCGCTCCCCTTGCTGGTGGCGATCGCCTTGACAGGAACCGTCATGTCCTGGAAGTGGGCCGAAGGGATGCTCTACACGGCGGCCGGGTCCGAGGCGCCACGTCGCGCCCAGCCCAAGCCGGCCGGCAACGAGGGGGCGATGAAGGATCGGGAAGCGAAGAAGATCTCGATACCTGACAAGAACTGGCAAACATGGATGGACACCGCGTTGGCGCATGCTCCACAAGCCTGGACCTCCGCTTGGCTTTCGTCGCCGCAGAAACCGGGCCTAGGCGCTTCGGTCAATTTCCGTACAAACGTGGAGCCGGTGCCATCCGGGGGAACGGTGGTGCTGGCTCCCCTGGGCGGATTCGAAGCGTGGAAACCCGCCAGGATCGACCTTGGAACACGTCTGCGTTTCATGGTCAAGCCGCTGCATACGGGCGAGCTTTTCGGATGGGTGGGGCAGTTGGCGATGGCCTTGGCATCTGCTGCGACTTTGCTTCTGATGTGGACCGGTTTGGCGTTGAGCTGGAGGAGGTTTTTCAACCGTTAGTGGTCTGATTTGGCGAGGGATGCATCGTAGACTCGAAATCGTTGGCAAAAAAGATTGAAAGTTCGTGAAATCTTTATTGCAGAGAATGAGACTCAGTCGCTATATTAAGGTGAATCGCTGGGGCGACAGCTCCACCACATCACCAACATTCGAAAGCGAGCGAGCACCTCATGATCCGTCCAATTTTTGTCGCATCCACGCTGCTTTACGCATGCACCTCCGCATTTGCCCAGGCGGATTCCAAAACCACGGTGGGCGGTTATGCCGAGGCGGAATACGTGAATCCCGTCGCGGGACCGCACACCAAATCGCATGCGGATGTCCATCGCCTCGTGCTGTTCGTCGCGCACGGTTTCAACGACAAGCTCAGTTTCCACAGCGAGCTGGAAGTCGAGCATGTCCTGACCGAACTCTCGAAGAAGTCCACCACGGTGACGACCATCGACAAGGTCACGGCCAACGGCGACTCGGTGAAGACAAAATCTGGCTCCGTTCTCACGGATGTTTCTTCGCCAGGTTATCTGGCGGTCGAGCAGGCCTTCGTGGACTATCGCTTGGGCGCCACCGCGGGATTTCGTACGGGTCTTCTCCTCGTGCCCGTGGGCATCGTCAACGAGACGCACGAGCCCAACACCTACCACGGCGTCCATCGGCCGCTGTACGCCAATTCGTTCATCCCCACGACCTGGCGCGATTTGGGGATCATCGCCTACGGAAACCCGCTCGAAGGTCTGCACCTCAAAGGCGGAATCATGGCCGGGCTTCTGGGCGCCAACATCGGCGGTGCCTCGGGGCTGCGATCGGGTCGCCAGAAGGGCGGCAAATCCAACGCCGAAAACCTGAGCCTGGTGGCGCGTGCCGAATACACCATGCCTTACGTCAAGCTGGGGCTGAGTTCGTGGTTCGGGGGCACATCGGGTGGTGATACCGCTGTGGGGGATGGCAACTTCGACGCCTCGGTCTTGGTGGTCGCGGGCGATGTGCGCGCCGAATACCAAGGACTGTTCGTCCGCGCCGAAGCGGGCGTGATCGAACTGGCGGATGCGCAAAAACTCCAGACCGTGTACAAGAAAAACCCCGGCGAACGGATGCTTGGCGGTTACATCGAAGTCGCCTACGATGTCCTGCCTTTGCTTCTGCCCGAAACCGAACAGGCATTGTTGCCCTTCGTGCGTTTCGAAAAGATCGACACCCACGCCGAGGTCCCAGCGAACGTCGCGGCCAACGAGGCGAACGCGCAGACACAAATTGTCGCGGGTTTGACCTGGAAGCCCCACTCCCAGGTCTCCTTCAAGGCTGACTATTCCTGGCAGCGCAACCAGGCCGACATCAACGGCGTCGATCTGGTCAAACTCGGCGTGGGCTGCAGTTTCTGATGGCCGACGTCGGTTTGGATGCCCGTTCGTCCGAGAAGGCGCAGGCGGCGCTGCGCCGCATCTTCGGCGCGGCGATGCAAACGACATCGGCGCCGCTCGTGACAAAATTCGGCAAACGTCCTTCATGGACGGTGCGCGGGGAGGCGGGGAACATCGCGGGTGCGGCCATGGTCGACGAGGTGCCCGGCAAGAGCGAGCGGATCACCATCCTGGTGGCATCGGGGCCCGACGGACGCCTGAAGGATCTGGAAGTCCTTGCCTATCGCGAGTCGTATGGAGGCGAAGTGGCCCAGGAAGCCTGGCGTGCGCAGTTCCGTGGCAAGAAGCCGGGCGAACCGTTGCGGGTGGGGCGCCAGATCCGCAACATCAGCGGCGCCACCATCTCGACAAATTCCGTCAGCGCGGGCGTGGCTCGTTGCTTGCCTGTCCTCGCGGCGCTGGTGGTGGCCCGGTGAAGGCCCTCGACGATCTTCCGCGAGCCTGGAGACTTCTGGTGGGGCTGTTCGCGGCCAATCTCGCCCTTGGTTACACCACCGCTCTCGGGTACGTGTGGAACACCACCCGCATGTCCCCGCAGGGTATCAACGATCGCTTCCGCGGCAACGAAGGCGATCCCGAGGCTGTCGAAATCGCCTTCGCGAAGTCGTTCCAGGAAATGCTTGGTCTCACGCATTCGCATGTCCTGGCAATGGCGGTTTTCCTGTTTCTTATGGGTGCGCTCACCCTTTCCGCGCGCCGCCCGAGTCCACGCTGGAAGTCGTTCCTCGCGTTGGAGCCATTGGTGGCTTTGCCTGTGTCGTTTGGCGGGCTTTGGCTTGCCTGGGGCGTGCACCCCGGATTTTCGTGGCTGGTTTCCGCATCGTCGGGGCTCGCCGCGATTGCCTTCTACGGGCAGGTCGCGGTGGTATTGCGTGCTTGTCTCGTCCCGACCTCCTCGGAGGCCTCGTGAACCGTCGACAATTTCTGACCACGTTTGCGGGGGCTGCCGGTGCCGCCGCCATCGCGCCCAAGTTCATTCTGGACGATGAATCGGAATCGGACGGGTTGGTTCATCACGCGACGTGGATCATGG
>JBDKGS010000125.1:0-11959 GCA_039798065.1 Fibrobacterota bacterium
TTTGCCAGCCTCGCGATCCTTCTTCGTGTGGGTTGGTCCATCGCGCAGGATCGAATCGCCCAATGGATCGACACCGAGCACGAGAATGCAGGATGGCGATGGCGCGTGTTCGGCGGTCGACGCGATGGATGGAGAATATTCAGGGCGGATTCCGTCAAAGCCTGGAACTCCACCATCGAGGTGCGCCTTCGACTCGTTTCCCTGGGTTGGGCACCTTCGGAGAACGCCTACGCGATTCCCGCCTCGGCTTCGCTTTCCGCCAGGCGGTTGGACATAGCCTACCGACCCGCCGATTCGAAGGACAGCTCCGCACCGTCGTTTCCCGCTTCCTTCCAGATTCCCCTGGAAATCTCGTTGCAGCTCGACTCCATGCTTCTGGGCCCCTCGCAAGGTCGGGATTCCGGCAAGACGATTCTTGTCATCCAAGGGATCGAAGCCCGGACCCTGTCCCCGCGTTCGCTGGAACTGGAGCTCGACAGACTCGACCCGCGGGGGATCGCCCTGCGGGTGGGAGCGCACGCACACGCCGACTGGACGGATTCCGACACGCTGCGAGCAAGGGTTTCCGGATTGGTGTCGACGGGTTGCTGTGAGCAGGACTCCCTGAAGGCGCAGGCCGCATTGACAAAAACCGACCTGCGGAAGGGGCGGTTCTCCCTGGCGACGGAAATCGAAAATTCACGCGGTTGGTCGGAAATCGTCCCCTCGCTGGCCAAGGCTCCCGCCGCCCACCAGGTCGGCATCGAGGCCGAGGCCCGCCTGTCGGGCGGTAAACCCGAGCTCCATGCGCGCATCCGATTCCTGGGCGATTCGGTGTCGTTCCTTCCCAAGATGCGGTACGATCTGGAGGCGACTCTCGATTCGGTAGCCGGCACCATCGCGCTGCACGCGTTCCACGGCGACCGACGAACCATCGACGCCAAGCTTTCCGCCGCGGTCCCCAAGAAGCTTCCGCTCTGGAAAGGCATGGCCCGGGGCGATATCCGGATCGACGACCTTGGTTGGTCGTTGCGCGGATTCGATCACCCTCTCGATGGTACCGTCGACGTGGAGAGGCTCGATCGCATCGGCGCCAAGATTCGCTACGCCACCGACGCTGGATCCACCGTCAATGGATCGGTAGCCTGGAAAGGCCTGCATTGGAATCTCGACGCGCGCACCTCCCCCACCGAACCTTGGGTGGTCGGCTGGGTGGATGGACTGGCCATGGAAGGCGAGGCGACCGCGCGCGGCTCCGATTCGGCTGGCGGCGCCAGCTTCCACGTGACCGCCCGTCGACCACGGATGAAGGTGGTGGCCCTGGACAGCTTGTCGACCGCGTTGTGGATCGGACCAGGACCGCATCTCGTGTTCAGCGGGATCCGCGCCCACGACTCCGGCCGGGTATGGGTCGGCGAAGGCGACATTTCCATACCCGATGCTCGGGTCCGCTACGGCTTGCGGCCTCTGACAGATTCTGTCGCGAACGCCGGGCTCGAAGCCGGATTCGACGGTCGGGTGCGAATCAGCGCCGCTTCGTTCCCCACCAAGGGACTTCCCTTGCGGCTTCCGTTCGACCTGCCCTTCGATGGCGTCCTGGACGGAGAGCTCCTGCACGAGCCGCCTCTGCAGGGAACGTCGAGTTCGTGGGTGTCGGCCAGACTTCGCGCGATGCCGCGCTCCGACTCGTTGGTCGCGCAGATCGAATTGGTCCTGCGCGATTCATCCATCGGTCTGCCCCATATCGGGCTTCGCATCGGCGCCTCGAACGTGGAGGGAAGTCTTGCCGCCTCCCAATCCGGCAAGGGTTGGGGCATCGACACCCTGCGTTTGGGAACGGAGCATCTCGACCTGGCTTCGATGGCGGGATTGTGGCCGGGAATCCCCTCGCTCAGAGGCCGTCTGCGTGGACATTTTCTGTCACAACGAAACCAGGGCGTGTCGGCATCGGCCCGGCTCGAGTCGCCGGCCATCGTGGGTGCCGACAAGACGATCCCACTCCCCGATCTGTTGCTTTGGGGTGAACGCGACACGCTGAATCTTGGCGGATGGATTCCGCTGGCAGGCACGAAATCCCCCTTTCGGCTCACCGCGACCCACCTCTGGGATCCAACCCCCGAGTTCAAGCTTCGCACCTTCTGGGGAGACATCGTCAAACTCGAGGCCGAAGGATCCTTCAAGGAGAAAAAGGATCTGTCCACCACGTTTCGGATCACGGGCGCGACCCAGCTGCCCGGGTCCGATGCGCATCTGAACAACATCCTCCTCACCGGTGGCTTCCAAGGTCATGTGGGCGACAAAGGTTTCGACTGGGATGCTCAGGTACACGGCAAACGGGGCGTGTTGACCGCCCTTGAACGCAATCCACTCGACCTCCGCTTCGAAGCACACGCCGATCCGACGAAGATCCACCTCGACACGTTCACCCTAAGCGGGGTGAAAAACGGTCGATTCGATGGCAACGGCAGCTGGGACATCGCCAAGAGCGTGTTCACAGGCAAAGGCCAGGCGAACAAGTTTCGGCTGGATCTGGGAACCGACAAGAGCCTTTTCCTCGACAGCCTTGGAATCCGGGCGACTCCCGACTCCCGCGTGCGACTCGCGGCACGTGACGTTTTCTGGCATCAGACATATTCCGGCAAGGACGAACGGCTCGACATCGGCATTTCCAGGACCAATCTCGTATTCGTCCAAGCCAAGGACTGGAAGAAATTGTCGGGCGATCTCTCGGTTGACAAACTCTGGTTCTCCAAGAATTTCGCCCAACCCACCGATCTGATCAAATCAGCCACGGACGTGGTTCGACGGCGCCGCAAGCCCGGAGCGGGCGGGGCCTCGTCGTCGTCGTCACCTTTGCTGCTGGACATCACCGCAACATCGGAAGGCGAAGACATCCGCGTTGCCAACAACCTGGGTCAAGCCAGTCTCGGGTTCAACCTCCAGGTGACGGGCCCGACGGAAACCCCGTTGATCAACGGCTTCGTGGAGGCCAACCCCGACAGCGGCAGATTCGGATACCTGCGTCGCACCTTTTCGTTGGACACCTTGCGGTTGGATTGGAACACCTCGCCTTTGCTCCAAGGCAAGTTCCAACTTTCCGGATCCCACACCGTACGCCGCAACTGCAACGACGAATCGAAATCCGCTTCGATCGATTCCGCGACGGCTTTTTGCCACCTCATCCTCGCCTCCCATGGAAGCCTGGAGGACCCGCGTTTGTCGGGCCTGACTTCGGACTGCGCCACCGATCCGGGCGACGATGGAACCGTGGGAGCCTTCGTGGCGCTCGCCACCGACTGCTACCCGCAAGCCAACAGCCAAAGCAACACAAAATGGGGAAACGTGGTCCGCGATGGAGGCATCGACATCGCTTACGGATACGGCATGGGAATGGTCAACGACATCCTCACCGAACGCCTTGGCAAATCACGCAGTTCGGCTGAGTGGCTGCCGGATTCCGTCATGCTCACCGATTTCCCGGTGGGAGGCAGCCGGGACCAGCTCGGCTTGCTGGCGTTGTACCACATCACGCCGGAACTTGATCTGGCCGGTGTCTACCGCCACACCTTCACGCAATCTGGTACCAGCACGACAAACACCGGCACGGTCCTATCCGACGACTATGGTCTCAGTTTGAAATACCGGATTCCGTTCGCCTGGATCGAAGAAGAGGAGATCAGGAAGCGACTCTCCAATCGGGTGTTCCTCCAGTTGGATTTCGACCAGGGCGTCGACGAGAATTCTCGCCGTTCCACCACCTACCAGCCATCGCTGCGCTACCGTTGGGAATTCTGGTGAACCACCGACTCCTTCCACGCATCCTGCTCCTGACAACTTTTGTCTGGTGCGCGAAACCGAGCGTTGAAATCGCGATGCCGGGAAAACTGGGCCATTCGCGCCTGGTCGAACTTCTCGCGGTTCCCCCCAACCTCGCCAAGCAGCCCACCGACAGCCAGGAAATCTGGGCGGATTTCGCCGACAGCTCGGTGGTGCTCGCAGCACGCAGCGAAGGCTTCCTGGATGCGCGGTGCGCGATCCGGTTGACGGAAATCGACACCGCCTCGGGACGCGCGAAGGTTGTGGTGGATTACGCGGAAGGCCCGCTGTACCGCTACGGACAGATTCTGTTCGTGGGGCCCGATGGCTCGGCCGATCCTCCTGTTCCACCTGGTTTGTCGGTTTCGAGCCAGGATGAGTACCGCCCCTCACGGACCAACGAACTGCTTCAGGAAACCCAGCAGTACTACCTCAAGCGTGGCTGGCTCGACGCCTCCGTCGAACCGGATCTCACCATGCGCTCCGACTCCGCCCTTGTCGACGTGCGTCTCACCGTGAACCTCGGTCGAATCGCGGTCTTCGAGGGAATCGAGATCCGGTTCAAGGGACGCCACATCACCGACCCCGAAATCCTGAAGGGGTTGTGGGACGTGAAGCCGGGCGACACCATCCGCAACGAGAACATCGCGAAGTACAATCGCAAGATCGGACAAACCCGATTGTTCAACATGGCGAAACTCACAAGGGTGCCCGGCCGCATCGACGCCGAACGGACCTTCGTGATCGTGGACCTTGCCGAACGCGCTCCGGGCTCCATCGATCTTGGCCTTTCGTGGGAACCAAAATTTGGCTGGGGCGTGGACGGCACCATCCGCCACAAGAACTTCAAGGGATCCCTGTACGAATGGTCGCTGGAAGCGATCGTAGCGGAGAACAGACAGAAGGCGCGTGCAGGTGCGGGCAATCCGTTGTTTCTTGGCTCCCCCATCTCCTTGGACTACGGCTTCTCGGTGCTCCAACAGGAGGCCGACCTCGCAGACCCGGCGGTCTACCGTGAATTCTCGCTGGCCAACGATTTCACGTTCTCGTACCTGCCTACGGAATGGTCAAACATCTCCTTGGGACTGGGTACCCAGCGACTGACCAAATACCCCAGCATCGGCGAATCGTACGTGCTTTACCAGTTCAAGACAGATCTTGGCGGCAGCCTCGATTTCCGCAACGATCCTTTCGATCCAACCAACGGCTGGACCCTTCGCGGCGACCTCGGCTGGGGCGGTCAGTTCGGAAACGCCACTTCGTTCGTTTGGGTGCAGAGCATGGGCCGGATCTACCAGCCTCTGTTCTGGCGCTTTCTGTCCGCTTTCGCATTGGAAGGCGGCGAATTCTTGAACACGACCACCGTCGACGGATCCAAGATCTTCTATCTGGGAGGCTCTCGTTCCGTCAGGTCGTACACGTTCCAAGGCATTCGAGCCACGCCCGATTCGGGACAAGCGTTGTGCCCTCGCTATCTCCGCGCTTCCGGAGAACTCCGCGTCAATCTTCCCCTGAACCTCCAAGGAGTGGGGTTCCTCGACTGGGCTCGCGTCTGGAACAAAGGCCAGGAACCGGATTTCACCGATATGGAGAAGGCACGCATCGGATACGGCACCGGGTTGCGATATCGCCTGAGCCTGTTTTCCCTGCGGTTCGACTACGCCTTCGGTCGCGGTCCCGAGCGGTGGTCCTTCGACTTGGCGCAAGCCATCTGAACCTTTCGCCCACAGGAGCGCGTGCGATGAAGAAACCAATTCTTGTCACCCTGGGCGATCCCAACGGGGTCGGGCCGCGGATCGTGGCGAAATCCATGTCGCGCCCGGCGTACCGCAAGCTTGGGTTGGTGGCCGTGGGCGATCCCGCGATCTTCGCCCAGGCGATCCACGCCGAGGGCTTGACGGATTGTGTCGTAACCTGGAACCCCGGCGAAAAGCTCCCGTCCACGGGGCTCGCCTGCTTCGCGCCGTCGCGGCTTGTACCCGGCGAACCCGTCCCCGGACAAGTTTCGTCATGGGCGGGAGCGCAGTCGTTGCTTTGCGTGGACGAGGCCACCGACCATTGTCTTTCCGGCAACGCCCGAGCCATGGTGACCGCGCCTCTCTCCAAGGAATCGGTCGACCTCGTGCTGCCGGGATTCTCGGGCCACACGGGCCACATCGCCCATCGCACCGGCGCCCCCTCCCACTGCCTCGCCCTGGTCCACGAGAAGATGTGGGCGGCGTTCGTGACCACGCACATCGCGCTGCGCGACGTCCCGAAAGCCATCACGACGGATTCTGTCTACCAGACCACCGCACTGCTCCATGCCGCGTTGCGTCAATCCGGGGTCGATGCCCCGCGGATCGGGATCGCGGGCTTGAACCCCCACGCGGGGGAACACGGTCTGTTCGGCGACGAGGAATCGACCGCGGTGGAACCCGCCATCGCCAAGTGCCGCCAGGATGGAATCGACGCCACCGGTCCATGGCCCGCCGATGTGGTCTTCCCCATGCTCAAGGCGGGACAGCTCGATGGGGTGACCAGCTTGTACCACGACCAGGGCCACCCGGTCATGAAAACGCTCGCCTTCGACTTCAAGCGCGGAAAGGTTCGCGGCGTGAATGTCACGCTGGGGCTTCCCATCGTGCGGACCAGCCCCGACCACGGGACGGGATTTGACATCGCCTGGCGCAAACCGGCAGACGACGGAAGCCTCGTGGACGCCATCCGGCTGGCCGACCGCATGTCCAGGGTTCCGCACAAGGAATGACGGAACTTGTCATGCAGAGGGTGTCCCGCATCCTGGAACCATACGGATTGGAGTGGGGCCTCGCTCCGCTGTCGCCACGACGGTTCGCCCAACGCGAGCAGCTGGTCAGGGCCTGGATCGATGCAGGTCTGCACGGAACCATGAAGTGGCTGGCCAACACCATCGAAACGCGGATAGATCCGCTCTCGGAATGGCCTTGGGCGAAATCAGCTCTTGTCGTCAAACTCCCCTACGACCTCCCCGCTCCGTTGGAACGCGGAAGCAGGCCCGAGGTGGCCGGATACGCCCGCGCCCGCGACTACCACTACCGCATGGACGGCAAGCTCAAAGCCATCCAAGCCGATCTGGAGAGGGAGTTCGAAAATCTTCTCTCGTTCAAATTCTGCGACGACCAGCATCTTCCGGAGATCGAGTTGGCCATCGCGGCGGGCCTTGGATGGCGAGGGAAGAACACATTGCTGCTGGACCGCAAGGGCAGCGCGTTCCATCTGGGCGGACTGCTTCTGTCGTTGGAAAGCACGGAACCTGCGAAGCTCCATCCCGACCACTGCGGCACCTGCACCGCCTGCTTGGACGCCTGCCCCACCCAGGCGTTCCTCGAGCCCGGAAAAATCGATGCCGGAAAATGTCTATCGCATTGGAGCATCGAGGATCGCGAAACGTCCGAAAACATCGCGGCCGACTCCACCCGAGGCGAGATCTTCGGATGCGACATCTGCCAGCAGGTATGCCCGTGGAACCGCAAGGGTTTAACAGAAAATGTCTACCCCGAACGATGGCCCGCCACCTGGGAGGAATGGGTCGATCTGTGCAAGCCGGGCGGCGGATTCCAATCGCTGTTCACCAAGACCCCGCTGCGCCGGTCGGGAAGACACAAGACGCTGAAGGTGATCTTGCGTTCGCTGTGGAATGTTGACGCGAAACGCGCGCGAACGTTGGCGAACGCCAGTTTGGAAACGGAAACCCATCCCCCTTTGGTCGAATGGCTCCGTCATCGCTTGCAAAGCGGCACCAGCGCTTGAATCCTGGTCGCAAGAGCGATAAAATCATCTCTCATCCCGGCACTGGTCGATTCCCCCTTTGATCGTATTTTGAATGTGCAGCCGGGAACTGTGCGAAAGCACGAAAGGAATGCGATGACCGCCGACATTGGATTGATTGGACTCGCCGTGATGGGCGAGAACCTTGTGCTCAACATGGAGAGCCGCGGCTTTACCGTTGCCGTATACAACCGCACCACCTCCAAGGTCGACGAACTCCTTGCCGGTCGCGGCAAAGGCAAACGACTGGTCGGCGCCCACAGCATACCGGAATTTGTCGCCTCGCTGAAGAAGCCCCGCAAGATCCAGATCATGGTGAAGGCCGGCGCGCCGGTGGACGCCGTCATCGAGGAATTGATCCCGCACCTGGACAAGGGCGACATCCTGATCGACGGGGGCAACAGCCTCTGGACCGACACCATCCGTCGCACCAAGTCGCTGGAAGCCAAAGGGTTGCGTTTCCTGGGAGTGGGCGTGTCGGGCGGCGAAGAAGGCGCGTTGCGAGGTCCTTCCATCATGCCGGGCGGCACTCGCGAGGCGTGGGCCGAGGTCGAACCCATCTACACGGCAATTTCTGCCAAAGTGGGACCCAACGGCGACATTCCCTGCTGCGCGTTCGTGGGGCCCGATGGAGCCGGCCACTATGTGAAGATGGTGCACAACGGCATCGAGTACGGCGACATGCAGCTCATCTGCGAAGCCTATGCGTTGCTTTCCGGCGTGCTTGGATTGTCGGCCCAGGAAATGTCCGACATCTTCGCCGAATGGAACAAAGGAGACCTCGACAGCTTCCTGATCGAGATCACCACCAACATCCTGGCCACCAAGGATCCGGAAACCGGCAAGCCTTTTGTGGACGTGATCCTCGACAAGGCCGGCCAAAAGGGCACCGGCGCCTGGACAGGCCAGAGCGCCCTGGAATTCGGCGCTCCCGCCCCCACTCTTGTGGAAGCCGTGTTCGCTCGCTCGCTTTCGGCCCAGAAGACAAATCGTGTCGCCGCATCTTCCATCCTGCCCGGTCCCGGCGCGGTGAAGTTCGATGGCGACAAGAAGGCGTTCATCGCCGCCGTGCGCGACGCGTTGTACGCCTCCAAGATCTGCTCGTACGCACAGGGATTCCAGTTGCTGACCGCCGCCAGCGAGCACTACAAGTGGGACCTCGACCTGGGTCGAACCGCCTTGTTGTGGCGCGGTGGGTGCATCATCCGGGCCCGTTTCCTGGACGACATCTTCGAAGCCTACCAGAAGGACGCCAAGCTCGCGAACCTGCTGGTGGCTCCGGCCTTCGCACAAAAAGTGTCGCAATGCCAAGCCGGCTGGCGCTGGGTTGTGGGCGAGGCCGTGCGCTTGGGCGTTCCCGCTCCCGCCTTCGCCTCGGCGCTTTCCTACTACGACGGCTACCGTTCGGCTCGTGTGAGCGCGAATCTGCTGCAAGCCCAACGCGACTACTTCGGCTCGCACACCTTCGAACGCACCGACAAGGCCGGCGTGTTCCACCACGACTGGGTCGGTCTGCACAGCTGATCGGAACCACGCCGGGGACCGACCGGACGAGATCCATCCACTCCAAGAGCGCCTAGGCGCTCTTTTTCGTTTTTGGATCCAGTGCAACCGACAGTCGAGCGATGGAGTCCTCCCCCGCAATTCCGGGTTTTGTCCCGGAATCCGTCCCCGGGATGGATTCGAAAATCCTCATGAATTCCCATTGGCGACCACCCCCCATAGGCCTAAGTTTTCATCAATGGTCGTTCCCCGAAAACACGGGCGATCGTCGATCGATGCACCCCTCCGACGGATTCTGTCGGAAAGTCCCCACCTCGCCGGGGATAGGAACCCTTCACCTGCCACGGAGTCCGCATTGAGCCCACTGACCTTCGCCCAAGCCACAGAAACCTCCGAAGTATCCCGCCGCGCCGCGCCCGACCCGCGATTCGAGATGCGACAGATTTTGTCTAGCGGACACCGATCGCTTCACGCCGCGCAGGAATTCCGCGCTGGCGAAGTGGTCGCCGAATTCGGCGCCGCCGAGAGCGTGGCCAAGCCCAACTACCTGACCGTGCAGGTGGGCTCGACCGAGCATATCCTCCTGTCTCCCCAGCATCTCGAACTCATCAACCACAGCTGCGAGCCCAACGTGTTCTTCGACGTGGGTTCCGGCGAACTCAAGGCCCTCAAGAACATCGCCGTCGGCGACGAATTGCTGTTCTTCTATCCGTCCACCGAGTGGCAGATGAACCAGCCCTTCCGCTGCAATTGCCAATCCGACAACTGCCTGGAAGTCATCCAAGGCGCGGCCTACATCTCCGACGACGTCCTCGCCCGCTACGACATCAACGCCCACATCCGCGAACTCTCCCGTCAGCCGGATTCCGTCACGCTCTGAAGCACGGTCCGGTCGCGATGAAAGTCTGCGTGCTCCAGCCCGACTACACGGGCACCGATATCGACTACGCCAACTGGGACCCTCGTCGGAATCTGTCTGCGCTTCGTCCCGACTGGGACGTCGAGCACGTCTTCCTGCGCAAGGCTTCGGTGTACCGGCAGCTCAAGCAGGCCACCAGCAAGGGTTTCGACATCTTCGTGAACCTTTGCGAAGGCTACCTCGATTGGGAAATCCCGTCCATCGAGGTGATCTGGTACCTGGATCGCCTGGGCCTGGCCTACACAGGGGCACCCGCACGCTTGTACGATCCGTCCAAGGACCTGATGAAGTACGTGGCGCACGTGCAGGGTGTCCGCACGCCAAAATCCGTCGTGATCGGAACCGACGACCCGATCGACACCGGCGACCTCGCCTACCCCCTCTTCTTGAAACCGGCCCATGCCGGCGACAGCCTTGGGGTCGACGCGGATTCGCTCGTGCGATCGCCCGAACGTCTGGCGTCCAAGGTCGCCGATTTGGTCCGGGATTTCGGTACCGCGCTCGTGGAAGAATTCGTGGAGGGCCGCGAATTCACCGTCCTGGTCGCCGCCGATCCCGACGACAGAAATCGTCCAATGGTCCTGCGTCCGCTGGAATTTCGCTTCCCGGAAGGTGAAACCTTCAAGTCGTACGATCTGAAGATCACCCAGCACCATCCGGAATGCAACGTGCCCGTGTCGGATCCGGATCTCGACGCGAAACTGCGCGAGGCAGCCCGCAAGGTCTTCGTCGGATTCGATGGCGAGGGATACGCGCGCCTGGATTTCCGGATGGACCGCGCGGGCGCCCTCCACTTCCTGGACATCAACTTCGCCTGCTCCATCTTCTACCCGCACGGCAGCGAAGGATCGGCCGACTACATCCTGCGAAACGATCCGCTGGGAGCGTCGGGATTCCTCACGCACATCGTTCGCGAAGGCATTTCCCGTCATGCCAAAAATCGACGCAACTGGGTGCGCAAGGGGAACTCTTCGGCGGGATACGGAATCTTCGCCAACCGGAACCTCGCGCAAGGCGAGGTCGTGTTCCCGGGCGAAGAAGGCTCCTTCCGACTGGTCTCGCGACGCCATCTCGAATCGGATTGGTCCGCCGAGGAACAGGAAACGGCTCGCCACTACGCGATCCCGTTCAGCGATGAACTTTTGGCGATCTGGAACAGGGACCCCGACAACTGGGCGCCCCAGAACCACTCCTGCGACGCCAACACGGCCTATCGGGGACTGGACGTGGTCGCGACGCGCGACATCGCGCAAGGACAGGAATTGACGCTGGACTACTCCAATCTCTGCGACGGCTCGATCCCGGCCTTTTCATGCCGGTGCGGCGCCGGAAATTGTCGCGGCACGGTCGCTGGAACCGCCGGGTTCTCGCTCACGGCCGAGCTGGCAACCGAGCGAGCCCGATCGCTCGGTTGAGGAATCCTTCGTAGGGCTCCAGGTCCTTCGCCAGGATCGCCCCCATGGTGGATATGGCCGGATCGCAACCCAGTCCGCAATTCGCGTTGACCTCCAGCACGTAGACGATTCCTGTCGAGTCGTCGCGGCGCAGATCCACGCGCGCGTATCCACGGCCCCCAACCGCGGCGTAGGCTTCGAGCGCGACCCGACGCAACTCGGCGTCCAACGCGCGTTCAGGATGAGCGTACTGGTACCGCTCCGGCTCCCCTTCGGGCGCATCGGTCTCGTAGCGACGTGCGTAGAACAAGAACCGCTCTTCCTGTGGAAGCTCCTGCGCGAAACGGTATTCGAGCGGCGTGTAGGCCAACAGAGACGTCGGGGTTTCCGTGTTCCCTGAAACCAGGACTGTGAATTCCCTACCTGAGACGAAAGCCTCGGCGAACCATCCCGATGTCAATTCCTGACATTCCTCCGACGCCCCTCGCAGCATCGCGAAGCGATCGGCCAGATCCTCGGCCGTTGCGACTCTCGAGGCCTTGCGGATCCCGAAACTACC
>JBDKGS010000126.1:0-11918 GCA_039798065.1 Fibrobacterota bacterium
CATGTCGTCGCGCTCGATGAACAGGGTCTTGACCCCGTCGCCGTGGTCGCACTGGTGCAGGCCGCACCAGATTTCGCCGGTGCCCATGTGCACGCACATGGACTGGACCGGTTGGATGCCGTATTTGATCCGGTCGATGCGCGCATACAACGGAATGCAGATGCGCACTTCGTGTCCGGCACGCGACAGCGCCTTGGGAAGCGACCCCACCACGCCGGCCAAACCGCCGGTGGTGACGTAGGGGTGCGATTCGGAGGCGACGAACAGAATCTTCATGAAAAGGCTTTCGCGTGAACGGTCGAGCTTGAAAATCTAGCCTCGAGCATGCGACAATGGGACTATGGACAAGCCGGGGCGTGCCACAGGTTTCTGTCGGAATTTGACAAAAGGCTTCACGCTGATGGAGCTCTTGATCGTGCTGGTGCTGGTGGGGATCACGTCCGGCTTCGCTGTGGCCTCGTGGCGGAAGATCCACGGGCGCATGAAGGCGAGGGCTTCCATGGAGACTCTGGTGGTGGCCCTGCACCGGGCGCGAAGCGATGCGACAGCCAAGGAAAAGCTGGCTGGAGTGGCCGTGGGGCCCGACACCACCTCGAGTTTTGTCTGTGGGGGCAGTACGCGCCACGGATTGAGGTACATGCGTTTTATCGATTCGCCGATCGGTGTCGCCGGCATCTACGACGACCTGGACACCGTGACCCAGTCGTGGGTCCGTCTCGACGGCAACGTCTGCGCCTTCACGACCAGTTCCAGCGGCTTGTCCAACGGAATCGCCAGCGTGGTGTTCCACACCGATGGCTCCACCGACAACGACCTTAGGATGACCCTAGGGTTGGAGAACTCCACGGACACGTTCCGTCTCAATTTGCTACCGGCCACGGGCTTAGCCACAATGGAGCGCTGAAATGCATCGCAAGGGACTCAGTCTCATCGAAGTGATGATGGCGCTGGTGATTCTGGGCATCGTGACCCAGATCTATTTCCAGACCACAAAATTTTCCAGCAAGAACCAGGGCAAGACCCGCAGCTGGACATCGGAAGCCGCGGTGGTCGAGAAGACCATGGAGGCGTTGCGGTCGGATTACACGATGCCCGTTCTCCAGTCCATGAACAAAAGTTGGATCGATTCGAGCCAAGGAACGGCCCGTATCGCGGTGTCGGTGCGCGGGTCGGTTCCTGCGACCAGCATGACGACGGGTTTTCCGTCGGAGATGCTGGCCAACATGACTGTCAGGGCTTGGAAGGTGGGGGAAAAGGATACCCTCGCCATCACCGCCGTCCTTTGGGTGAATTGACATGCGCAGGGGATTCACACTCATCGAAATCTTGATCGCCCTCGTGATCATGGGGGTGGTCAGCACCGGTGTTCTGACATTGTTCCAATACCAGAACAAGAACATGACCACCGCGCGAAACGTGGCCGAGATGAACCTCATGGCCAAAGGGGTCTCGGAGGAAATGTCGCGCAGCCTGCGGATGGCGGGCGGAGTTCTTCCGCCGGGGGTGGGCGGTCTGCAGGTGAGCGCGAACGGGCCGGAAAAGGTGACGGTGGTCCTGAATCGCGGAGCGGGGGTCGATACCACTCGTGCCGGCTCGTATTTCCAGCCTGGAACGGTCGTCTCGATCTTGGGGACCTTCGAGAATCCCATCTTCCTGCCGGTCAAGCATGTGCTGGGTGTGTTCACGGACAGCGGCTACGTGGTGACGACAGTCAGGCGACAAGTCTCGGGGGCCGCTCCCGGTACAACGCCGCCTGCGGGCAAGGACACCATGATCGTCATGAAGATCCTCAAGCTCTCGCCGGGCTTTTCGGTGGGGCCGTTCAGCTTCGGGCCTGTGGTGGTTGCCGACGGATCGTGGTTCGCGTCGGAGTGGCCTTGGACAAATTCTGTTGTGGTGAATACCAACACCTACGTGTACGCCCTCGATTCCGTCCGGTATTGGTGCTCGGCCGATACGGTCTTCCGGAAGATCAACCGCAACGACTCCGCCGCCTACGCGTTGGGCATCGATTCGCTCAAGCTGCGCTACATGCACTCGTCGGGGGTGTGGAGCGATTCCCTGATCGGGGCCGATCCCGCAAACCAGATCCAGAAGGCGAGCCTGCGCATCCGCGTCCGCACCCGTCAAAAGGATTTTTCACTCGCCCTCAAGAGCCCCTCCACCAAGGGGTACCACTACCAGACCATCGAGACCGAGGTGGGGTTGCGCAACTCATCCACCCTGGTCAACAAGTGAGGCCGAAATGAGTACCGAAGAACGGCTTTCGCCGCGCCGCCGTGGCATGGCCATGATGTTGGTTCTCGTGCTGTCCGTGGTGATCCTGGGGATGGGGCTCGCCATGCTCGGATTGACCGGGGACGTGTTGTCGACTTCGGCCGACACCCGCGCGAAGGTGCGCGCCCGATACGCCGCGGAGTCGGCGATTTCCGTCGCCATCGCCGATGCCGTCTACCAGGCGGGGAATATCTTCGGCGGCAGCGTGAGCGCTTCGACCCGCGACGTGTCCTTGGGCAACGACCAGGGCACGGCCGATGTCAGTTCCGGGAACAATCTGGGGCAGGAAGTGATCCTCCAGAAACGAAGCCCCATGAACTACCTGCGCGGCAACAAGATTCCGCTCAAGATCGATGCGACGGGAAAAGCGGGGAGCGCGAAATCGCGGATCTCGGCGAGCGTTGCGTTGTACCAGGTGCCCATCTACCAGTTCGGCGTGTTCTACGAAGGGCCGTTGGAAATCAGTCCAGGTCCGGACATGTCGGTCATGGGTCGGGTGCACACCAACGACACCGCGTATTTCCGCGGTGCGGCGACCCTCCAGTTCCAGGGGCCGGTCACCGTGGCGGGCGAGATTTTCCAATGGGTCAGGGCTCCTGGGACCAGCCACTTGAAGTACCGGCGCAAGCCCGACTCCACCACCAACCTCTACGAGCCGCCGGGGCTTACGACAAATCTTGTCGCCATGACCGCGGCGACCCAGCCTCCGGAAATCGGAGGCGTGAGCAACGTCCGTTTCCGCGAGACCAAACTCATCCTGCCCATCGGCGTGGGAACCCCGCACAGCATCCTTGGGGTTTGCGACGGCACCAACGATCCTCAGGCTCTCAAGCGCCAGAAGTTCGACTGCATCGTGCAGAACCCGGCGCGCGCCAGCTCCGAAGCCCGTTTCGTGGTCACCACCGCGACGCCGACCCTTCCTAGCTGGATCACGGGCCCCCGCGTGTTCTACGATCGCCGCGAAAAGAAATGGGTCAAGTTCTGGGACTTCAACGTTCAGGCCCTGGCTGCATCCGCCAACCGCGACAGCATCTTCTATCTGGACGATCTGGTCCGCGCCCGCGCCAAGATCACCGGAGCGGGTCCGACGGATTCCGTCATCAACGCGTTCCGCATCCGCAACGCCGACGTGCTTCCCCGCAACATGACGATCGCCAGCGGCAAGCCCATCTACATCATGGGCGACTTCAACAAGTGGGATGCGTCAGGAAACGTCAACAACTACAAGAACGCCCAGATCGCCTCCGATGCCGTCACCGTGCTTTCCGCCAACTGGCTGGATTGGGACTCCGCGCACCTGGGGGGCTCGCTCAGCTATACCGCGAGTTCCTTGGAGCAGAAGTTCGCCAACAGCAACTGGCGTACGTGCGCCTTGTGCGGCGGCACAAACTCGCTGACCACCGGATACACCGGCGGGACCATATCGAATTCGACGATCCAGATCAACGCGGCGATGATCACCGGCAACAAGCCCAGCAGCGCGCCTTGTCGGCAGAAGCGCACCGAAGGCGAGTTCGACGCCTGCTACGAAGGTGGATGGCACAACACCCTGCGGTTCCTGGAGAACTGGGGCACCACGCGTACGGTCACGTTCAAGGGCAGCTTCGTGTGCATGTGGGCGGCCCAAGCGCCGGGTTTGACCACGGATCCCTCCATCCGGATGATCGGAGGCGGCTACTACAATCCGCCGGTTCGCGTGTGGGGTTACGACACCCGGTTCGACGACCTCAACAACATGCCGCCAGGTTCGCCTTTCCTTGCCACGGCCATCCTTACCAATTGGTTGGAACGGAACTGATGCCTCGATTCCCCGCGGTTCGAACGAAGACGCTTGACGCATCCTGTCGTCGAATGGGAAGCTGAAGTCGATGTTATCCATCGTCGGTTTCCTAGTAGTGGTGTTCGGTGTTCTCGGCGGCTTCATGATGGCCGGCGGTCACCTCGCGACCTTGATCCAGCCGTCGGAATTTGTCACGCTCGGCGGCGCGGCGATCGGCGGCATGCTCATCTGCACGCCGGGCTACACTCTGTCGGCCGCAATGAAGAAGGTCCCGAAGGTTTTCGGCGCGGGCGTTTCGAGCCAGGACTTCATGGACATCCTCGTGATGCAGTACGAGCTGTACAACAAGGTCCGCAAGGAGGGAATCCTGTCGATCGAACAGGACGTGTCGGCTCCCGAAAACAGCGGAATCTTCAAGAAGTACCCGAAGTTCCTGCACAACCACGAGGCCGTGGATTTCTATTGCGACGCGTTGCGACAGCTGGTGAACGGCATCGACGCGGGAGCGATCGATCTGTCCATCGAGACCGACCTGGAAACCCACGAGAAGGAAATCAAGGGCATCCCCCAGGTATTCGCGCGTCTGGCTGACGCGTTTCCCGGCCTGGGCATCGTGGCCGCCGTGTTGGGAATCATCGTGACCATGGGCTACCTGGATGCTCCTCCCGAAGTGTTGGGCCACCACATCGGCGCGGCACTCGTTGGGACATTTCTTGGCGTACTGTTGGCGTACGGTTTCCTCAATCCGATTTCGCAAAAACTCGAAACGGTCAACGCCGAAGAAGAGATGTACCTGGCGTGCTTGGCTTCCGGATTCCGCGCTTTCGCCCAAGGGTTGGCGCCCATGGTGGCCATCGAAGTCGCCCGCAAGTCCCTCTTCCATGTGTTCCGCCCCGACCTCGAGGCGTTGAACAACGCGGCGAAGAAGGGATAAGCGGTGTCCGAGAAGGAGGGCGACAAAGGGATACCGCCTCCGAAGAAAAAAAAGCACCACGACCATGGTGGATCGCACGGTGCTTGGAAGGTGGCCTTCGCCGATTTCATGACATCGATGTTCGCTTTGTTCCTGGTGTTGTGGATCATCTCGAGCACGTCGGCTTCGCAAAAGGAAGCGATCGCGCAGTACTTCCAGAATCCGTCCATCTTTCGCGCAGGATCCAGTTCCCCCATGGACATGGGCGGCACGATCAAGGAAAAGCAAAAGAAGGGCGAAGGGCACGCGGGTGGCAGCAAGGACAAGGAGGCGGAGAAGATGCGCGCGTTGGATTCGCTGCTTCAAAGCGATTCGGCGTTGAAGGAATTGGGCAAGCAATTCAAGACGCGCATGACCGACAAGGGTCTGGAAATCGAACTGTCCGATGCGCAAGGATTGGGTAGCTTCGAGCTCGGCTCGGCTCGGCTCAATCCAAGGATGATGGAACCCCTCAAGCGTATGGCCAAGGCGTTCGAGGGGCTGCCCAACAAAATGGTGATCGCGGGGCATACCGACAAGTACGGGTATTCCGGAGGTGGGTATTCCAACTGGCAGTTGTCGTCGGATCGCGCCAACGCGGTGCGCGACGAATTCACCGCGTCGGGTTTGCCATCCGAGCGATTCAATTCCGTGATCGGGTACGGCGACAACGAACCGGCCAAGCCGGAAGATCCCTACGCCGCCGAAAACCGGCGAGTGACCATTCTGATTTTGAAACAAGGCGCGAGCATGATCCCCCAGACGCGCACCAAAGAGGATGAGGAGAAAGAAGCGAAGAAGGACAGGTGGCGTCCGTTGGGCGAGACGGTCGAACGCAAGCCCGAGCATTGACAAATATTGACGCGTCGCGCCTGAATTGACACGAATTGACATTGTCGGCGACTGGAGGCAGGGATCTCTCTGCTGTTCAGGAATTGTCAATGGTCATGTCGTTGGCTCGGACTTTGCGTAATGCCGCCGTCTCGGAGGTGTCGGTCCATGCGCCCAGATGCAGTCCAGGAGGTTTGGCTCCTGGTAGCGACGTGTCTCGTATTCTTCATGCAGGCGGGATTTCTCTGCCTGGAAGCGGGTTCGGTCCGGAAACGGAACGCGGTGAACGTCGCCATGAAGAATTTCATCGTGGAGCTGGTCTCGACCATCGCCTTCGCCAGTGTTGGATTCGCGCTCATGTTCGGCGTTTCCCAATCCGGATGGATCGGTTGGGCGCCCCCGATGCTGAAAGGGTTGCAGGGGCACGAGCTGTTGGTGTTCCTGTTCCAGGCGGTGTTTTGCGGAACCGCTGCCACCATCGTGTCGGGGGCCGTCGCCGAGCGACTTCGCTTTCTGCCCTTCGTGATGGAATCCGCCTTGCTCTGTGCGTTCCTCTACCCGCTGTTCGGCCATTGGGTCTGGGGCGGGGGATGGCTCGCTGGGCTGGGTTTCAAGGATTTCGCGGGGTCGTCGGTGGTGCATCTGATGGGAGCCGGAGTGGCTTTCGCGGGCGTCGTGACGCTCGGGCCTCGGCATGGCCGGTTCAAATCCGACGGAACCGCGGTGCCCATCCCCCCGTCAGATCTTGTCCTGTCGTCGCTCGGGACCTTCATCCTGGTCTTCGGGTGGTTCGGGTTCAACGGTGGCTCCGCGCCGTTTGGCGAGATCACTGGGGTCATCGTGGTGAACACCTTGCTCGCGGGGTGTTTCGGAGGGGTCACCGCCATGCTCAGCAGCTGGGCTCTGAGAGGCGTTTCCGACATCGGACTCGTCCTCAACGGAACCTTGGGTGGACTGGTGGCCATCACCGCTTCCGCCGACATCGTGCCGGTGCAGGCTGCGCCTGCGATCGGGATCCTGGCCGGGCTCGTTGTCCATGGCGCCACGGTGCTGCTGGAAAAGGCGAGGCTCGACGATGCGGTGGGCGCGCTGCCGGTGCACGGGGCCTGCGGGATCCTCGGGATCCTTGCTGTGCCGGTGTTCGCCACCGAAGCCGCCGTCAACGGACAATTTCTGGCAAACCCTGAAAATGCGACCCGCTTGCATTGGTTCTTCGTGCAGTCGACGGGAGTGCTCGCGTGCCTGGCCGTTTCGATCGGCGGCGGGTTCGCCGTATGGAAGCTGGTCGGTACCACGACCCGTCTTCGCGTCACGCTGGATGGTGAACAGACCGGCATGAACTACTCCGAACACCGCATCTCGGATCCCACCTCGCAGGCGATGTCGGCGATCTCGCTTTCGATGGCATCGAGCATCGACATCGATCCGTTGCGCGGCACCGATTTCGAGCCGCTGGCGGTGGCGGTCAACCGGATGATGGCCGCGGTGAAGACGCGCGAAGCCGAAGGTGCGCGTTGGCGCGCCGAGGTGGAAAGCGTGGGGCAGCGGTTGGATCGGACCTCGCGATCGGTGCGAGCCACGCGATCGGGTTTGGCCGAAGGGTTTTCCGATCTGGGACGGAAATTGACGGACCTTTCGGTGTTCGCCCGCAGCCAGCAGGGAACGGGGCCGGAGGCAGCCTCGATGCGCATGGTCGGCGACCTTCTTGGCCAGCTGAACCAGTCGCTGGACGGGGCCTTGAAGGAAGATCGCAAGCTCGCCGACCTCTGGGACGACGTGGAGGAAGCCGCTCGCCGGCTGGGAGTCGTGTCCAAGGCGTTGGGGGACGGCGCCAGACGTGGAGGCTCCGATGCTTGACGAAAAGGACCATTCCGGCCTCGGTGCGGGATCGGTGCTGGGCAAGTGCCGACTCACGAGCCGAATCGGCCATGGCGGCATGGGGGTGGTGTGGGAAGCGCGCCATCTCACTCTCGAGATTCCGGTGGCGGTCAAGATCCTTCGCGAGCAGGGGTTGTCGGCGACGGAATCCGCCCGTTACAGGGAGCGGTTCCAGCGCGAGGCCAGGATCGCCGCGCGCCTCAGTCATCCGGGACTGGTGCGCGTCCTGGATTTTGGAGAGGATGGTGGAAGGCCCTACCTGGTCATGGAGCTCGTGCAGGGGTGGACGCTTGAACAATATCTGTCACGTCAGACCATGTTGTCCGAAAAGCTCGCGATCCAGGTGGTGGGGCATGTCTGTGCGGCGCTGTCGGTGGCGCACGAGGCGGGCATCATCCATCGAGACATCAAGCCGTCGAACATCCTGATCGACAAGGAAGGCAAGCTCAAGGTCTCGGATCTTGGATTGGCCCGCGATCTCATGGCGCCGGCCTTGACGGGACCCGACGGCATCCTGGGCACGCCCCTCTACATCGCTCCGGAAGTCATCGATGGACTGGAGGATGTGGATTGCCGGGCCGACCTGTACTCGGTTGGCGTCATGCTCTACCAGATGCTGTTCGGGAAGCCGCCATTCCAAGGCGGGGCCGCACAAATCCTGCACGCCCACGCGTTCCAACAGCCGGACCTCGAGCCTCCGCCGGGAGTGGAAGTCTCGTCGGCGACGCGGTCGCTTCTGCGCAGGTTGTTGGAGAAACGGCCGGATAAAAGAATCGATTCGGCGAACCAGGTAGTGGCGATCTGCAGGTCCATCCATGCGCGCCTGGAAGGCCGATCGAGCCGCGACAGCGAAAGCCGAAGGCCCACCGACAGCGCCGACTCGAAATTCCGCAAAACCTTGGCTGGCCAGTTCGGCGCGTCGGTTTCGGTGGAAAGCGGCCGGAGGATCCTCCACACCACGTTCAAGGAACGTGTGATGATCTGGATCCTGCTCGGCGTCGTGGTCGCCGCTGCGATCGGCGGCTGGCTGGCTTCGCGGTGACTTGATCGCTCCGCGCCGTTGTGCGGAATGGTCCCTGGGCCGTTGGTTCGGACGGCGTGGTGCAGGTTCGGGTGGGGAAGCGAGTTTGTTGACGGATTCCGTCTTGTGGACAGAATGTGTCGCCGGTCGCGAGATCGGACGGAAATCGGATTGAAACCGATCCGAAAGACGGATTTCCGATCCTTTGCTCCGGAAACCCGGATGGCTTCGGTCAGGCGGCGGCCCGGTGCGTGTCGCACGGGGCCGCGTCGATGGCGTGCGCCACATGGACGTTTCCGATCGGAGGTGCATCTGGTCTTGGAATCGGGAACCCACCTGGGACGGTGTCGGCTCGTCTCGCGCATCGGCGAGGGGAGCATGGGAGTTGTATGGGAAGCATGGCACACCACATTGGGGATTCCCGTGGCGGTCAAACTTCTGAAGGACAACGCGAATCCGACCCAGGCGCGCTACGCCCTGGAGCGATTCCGCATGGAAGCCCAGCTCGCGGCGAAGCTCAACCATCCAGGGATCGTGCGGGTGTTGGATTTCGGCGAGGAGGGGCGGCCATATCTTGTCATGGAGTTGGTGCGTGGCTACGACCTGCACGCCTGGATCCACAACCGGGGCTGGGTCGACGAGATCGTGGCCTTGAAAGTGGTGGGGCACATCGCGGTGGGACTCGCATCCATGCACCGGTGCGGTGTGGTGCACCGCGACTTGAAGCCGTCCAACGTCCTGATCTCCGAGGGTACCGCTCTGAAGATCACCGATCTTGGGCTGGCGCGAAGCCCGGGCAATCCCTTCGACGAGACGCTCTTGTCGGGGACGCCGCAATACATGGCTCCCGAATCGCTCGAAGCCGCAGGACAGGTCGATCCTCGATCCGACCTGTACTCCCTGGGGGTCATCTTTTTCCGGATGATTGTCGGGCACGTGCCCTTTCGGGGCACGGCGCAGGAGGTGTTGAAGGCTCAGTTGTGGGAAAAACCGGATTGGACACTGCCCGAAGGCGCCCAGGTGGACGGCGGTACGTTGTTCATCGCCAAGCGGCTGTTGGAGAAGGATCCGACCCGCCGGATCCAGACCGCGTTGGAGGTGGTGCAGGCGTGCCGCGAACAGGTCGCGCGCCTGCAGACGCGGCGCGACGATGCCGAAAAGCCTTCGACCGAGGCGCGTTCCATCCGGCGGCCGCTGATGAGGGAGCGGTTGGCCGCGTTGCGCGATGGACGGGACGAGGCGGTGACGGAATCCGTCAGGCGGTGGCGGAAGGCCGCGATCTGGGCGGCGGGGGCGACGGGATTGATCCTGGCCGGCTACCTGGTGGGACGGATTTGACAGGATCCGTCTTCAGCCGGCGAGCCTGAAACGCGAAAAGCATCCATGGTCCCATCCAGCTTGTGGCAGCTTTCGGGAGACATGGATGCTTTCGCTCTTTGCGGAGAATCGAGTTCGGCGGATCGCTGCCGCCGAGCGCGCTGATCAGGCCTTGAGAGCCTTCACTGCGACGGCGATCTGCTTCTCGAGGACGGCGAGGCCGGCCTTCTTGAGTTCCTTGCGGACGGCGTCCAGCGAGGCGAGCGCTTCGGCGACGGCGCCGTCGGCGGAGATCGAATAGACGATTCCGTTTTCGGAGGCTTCGCGGACCACGGCGTAGCCGAGTTCCTTGACGCGGTCGACTTCGCGGGCGAGCGTGCGGGGGTGCACATCGAAGCCCTTCTTCGCCAGTTCCTTGAGCACGGCGGATTCGGGAGCGGGGCCGTCCTGCTCCTTGAGGGTGTCGATGAGCGCCTTCATCTTGCGCGCTTGGACGACGTACGACGCTTCGCCACGGTCGACCTTGGGCTTCGATACGCGGGCTGGTTTTGCTTTTGCCTTGTTCGCCATGATTGCCTCCTTCGGGAGTTTTGCGTAGGGATCTGTCACAGGTCGGTCGAATCCGACTGCTGTCGATTTCTGACGACAACCTAGATGATGACATCATTATGGTACAAGGTCAAGGGGCGGAATTTGTCAAGAAGAAGAAAATTCCGCGATTAGGTGCCAAAATCCGTCAAGTCGGGAGCGTTGACGGGATCCGTCAAGGTCGGAATCCGTCAAACGGCGCTTGACACCGTCGCGGATGGAGTGGTAGAATGCCGACCCCTTCGGGGGGAGGGGTGGAGGGAAATGCCCGGGCTTGCTGGGGTTTCCTTTTGAGTCAGGATTCATGGGGGTTTGAAGGTGCGCATGTCGCGCCGAGTGGTCCCAAGGGTGGGAGGTTCTACCTTTCCCGCCCTATGTCCGAGCAAAATTCGCAAGCAACAGGTCTGATCGAGGCCCTGGACCAGGTTCTGGAAGAACGAAAGTCCCAGGATCCGTCCCAATCGTACGTGGCGAAGCTGTACCACAAGGGCTTGCCCAAGATCCTGGAAAAAGTGGCCGAGGAAAGCCGCGAGACCATCGAGGCCGCCGCCGAGGAAGGCACCGACCACCTGGTCTACGAAGTGGGCGATCTCTGGTTCCACACCCTGGTGCTGCTGCATCATCGCGGCCGCACCGGCCAGGACGTGCTCAATGAATTGGCTCGACGCTTCGGCGTTTCGGGCATCGTGGAAAAGGCCTCGCGGCCACAGAAGGAGAAGGCAGAATGATCCAGATCGGCATCCCCTCCAAGGGCCGTCTCCACGAGCCCATCGTCGCCCTGCTCAAGCAGGCCGGATACCGCTTCCGCGTCGACGGTCGTTCGCTTCGCATCGCGTGCAACGGCTCCGACACTTCGCTGGTGCTCTTGCGCACCGACGACATCTCTACGCTGGTATCAGCCGGGATCATCGACGCGGGCATTTCCACCCAGGACATCGTGGAAGAAAGTCGCGCCGAAGTCGTCGAAGTCCTGAAATTGGACATGGGCCACTGCCGCATCGTGGTGGCGGTTCCCGACAACGGTCCGTTCAAGCAGCCAGCCGACCTGGATGGCAAGACCATCGCGACCTCGTTCCCGCGCTTGGCCGAGAACTTCTTCGCCAAGCACGGCGCCAAACCCCGCTTCGTGGAAGTGGGCGGCTCCTGCGAAGCCATGGTCCCGCTGGGCATGGCCGAGGCCATCGTGGATATCACCGAAACCGGCAACAGCCTGCGCGACAACGGATTGCGTATCATGTCCGAGATCGGATCGTACCAGACTGTTCTTGTCACCC
>JBDKGS010000127.1:0-11895 GCA_039798065.1 Fibrobacterota bacterium
CCGACCGCAACACCTGCGTGTTGTTCGGTGACGGTGCCGCCGCAGTGCTTCTGGAAGTCCGTGAAGACGGCTCGGGTGTGCTCGGGTCCGACCTCAAGAGCGACGGCAAACTCGTGCCCATCCTCGATGCCCCGCTCATTCGCATGGATGGCAAGGCAGTCTACCGCTGTGCGGTGACCGAAATGCCCGCGATTTCCAAGCGCCTGCTTGCCAAGCAGAATTTGTCCACCGACGATCTGACGCTGGTCGTTCCCCATCAGGCGAACATCCGCATCATCCAGTCGACCGGCGAAAACCTGGGCGTGCCTCCCGAAAAGGTGATGGTCAACGTCCAGAACTACGGCAACACCTCCTCCGCCACGATCCCCATCGCGCTTCGCGAGGCTCTAGACCAGGGCCGCATCAAGAAAGGCGATTTGGTTTTGACCGTCGCCGTCGGTGCTGGAATGATTTGGGGCGCCAACCTCATTCGGTGGTAACCATGAAGACGATCTTTCTTTTTCCCGGACAAGGCTCGCAGTACGTTGGAATGGGCAAAGCTCTTGCCGACTCCCACGAAGGTTGCCGCAAGCTGTTGCAGGAAGCCGACGACGTGCTCGGCATCAAGCTGTCCTCGTTGATGGCCGACGGTCCCGAAGAAGACCTCAAGGCCACCCAGAACACCCAGCCTGCCCTCTACGTGGTTTCACAGATGGCAGCGTTGGTGCTGGCAGAAAATGGCATCAAGCCCGACCTGGCCGCTGGCCACTCCTTGGGCGAATACTCCGCCCTTGCAGCTGTCGGTGCGATCTCCTTCGCCGACGGCTTGCGCTTGGTGCGCCTTCGCGGAAACCTCATGGCCGAGGCCGGCGTGCGCCGCCCCGGTGCCATGGCCGCTGTGCTGGGATTGGAAGCCGCCGCCCTCGACGCCGTACTCAAGGGCGTTTCGGGAACCGTGGTTTCGGCCAACTACAACTGCCCCGGACAAATCGTGATCTCGGGTGAAGTCGCTTCGGTGGAAGCCGCCATGGAAGCTTGTACTGCGGCGGGTGCCAAGAAGGTCGTACGCTTGCCAGTCTCGGGCGCCTTCCACTCGCCTCTGATGGAATACGCGCTCGAAGGTCTGCGCGAAGGTCTGGCCAAGGCCACCTTCGTCAAGCCGGTTTGCCCGGTCATCGCCAATGTCGACGCCGTGGCGCACGACAATCCGACAGAATTTGCCGAACTGCTCGCCAAGCAGCTGGTGAGCCCGGTCCGCTGGGAAGACTCCATGCGCTTCGCTGTCGCGCAAGGCGTGGTTCGCGGCGTGGAAGCCGGCGCGGGCAAGGTGTTGATGGGCCTGATGCGCTCCATCGATCGCGCAATTTCTGTCACCCCTGTCGAGACGGTTGATGCAGCCGTCGCCCTCAAGGGAGAGTAAGATGACAAAGCCTGTCGCATTGGTCACCGGTGCCCAGCGTGGGATCGGCGCCGCCATCGCCCGCAAGCTTGGCAAGGACGGATTCAAGCTGGCGATCGCCGCTCGTTCCGCCGACGCGCTCAAGACCTTCGCCGGTGAATTGGCCGCCGAGGGCATCGAAGCCGAAGCTTTCCCCTGCGACGTTTCGGACGCCGCTCAGGTGGACGCCATGTTCAAGGGCATCCAGGAAAAGTTCGGACGCTTGGACGCCGTGGTCAACAACGCGGGCATCACCCGCGACGGTTTGTTGATGCGCATGAAGGAAGAAGACTGGGATTCGGTGCTGGATATCAATCTCAAGTCGGTGTTCCTGGTCTCCAAGGCCGCCTTGCGCTTGATCTTGAAGTCGCCCCAGGCGCGCATCGTGAACATTTCGTCCGTGGTTGGCGTGACCGGCAACCCCGGCCAGTGCAACTACGCCGCCTCCAAGGCTGGCATCATCGGTTTCTCCAAGGCCATGGCCCGCGAATACGCAGGCAAGAGCCTTGCCGTGAACGTGGTCGCCCCCGGATTCATCGAATCCGACATGACCGGCCACCTCAACGAAGCCCAAAAGACCGCAGCCCTCAGCGCCATTCCGATGGGCCGCATGGGTACCGGCGACGAGATCGCCGCTACGGTCGCCTTCCTTGTTTCCCCTTCCGCCGGGTACATTTCAGGACAGGTCCTGTGTGTCGATGGCGGAATGGCGATGTAAGTTTCCACCCCAACACCAAAAGAAAAGGAGCCTCACATGGCCACCGAACTGGAAGAAAAGATCACGAAGGTCATCGTCGACAAGCTCGGCGTCACCGCCGACAAGGTTGTGCCCGAAGCCAAGTTCGTCGAAGACCTCGGCGCCGACAGCCTTGACCAGGTCGAACTGGTGATGGCTCTGGAAGACGAGTTCAATCTCGAAATCCCCGACGAAGATGCCGAAAAGCTCAAGAGCGTCAACGAGGTCCTCTCGTACGTGAAGAGCAAGCAGGCTTAATTCAGATTTGTTTCGACACGGCTCGCCATGGGCAATCCCAGGCGGGCCGTGTTATTTTATTGCCCGAGGTCTAGACTATGTCGCAACGCGTTGTCATCACGGGAATGGGAGTCGTCAGTCCGGTTGGATCCACCGTGGATTCTTTCTGGGACTCTCTCGTACACGGCAAATCCGGCTTAGGCCCGATCACCTACTTCGACACGACCAACTTCGCCGTCAAGGTCGCCGCCGAGGTCAAGGGCTTCGATGTCTCCGAGTATGTCGACCCCAAGGAAGCCAAGCGTCTTGACAAATTCCTGCAGTACGCCATCGGCGCTGCGGACCAAGCCGTCAAGCAATCCGGCCTTTGCGATTCGCCCTCCATAGACAAGACCCGCGTGGGCGTGGTCATTGGTTGCGGCATCGGCGGTCTTGGCACCATCGAAGGCAACCACGGCACTCTGCAAAGCCGCGGCCCTTCGCGCGTCAGCCCTTTCTTCGTCCCGATGTCAATCATCGACATGGCTTCGGGCATGGTCTCCATCCGCCACGGCTTCATGGGACCCAACTACGGCGTGGTTTCGGCGTGTTCGTCCGCCGGTCACTCCTTCATCGATGGCGTGAACCTCATCCGTTTGGGCAAGGTCGACGCCATGATCTGCGGCGGCACCGAAGGCTGCGTGACCCCGCTGGCCATCGCCGGATTCAACTCCGCCCAGGCATTGTCCACGGGCTTCAACGACACCCCCACCCGCGCCAGCCGCCCGTTCGACAAGAACCGCGATGGCTTCGTGATGGGCGAAGGCGCTGGCATTCTGGTTCTGGAGAGCTTGGAAAGCGCGCAAAAGCGCGGTGCAACCATCCTGGCGGAAATTGTCGGCTATGGCATGAGCGGCGACGCCTACCACATCACCGCTCCTCATCCGGAAGGCACGGGCTCGATCCTGTCGTTCAAGGAAGCGTTGCGTGACGGTGGCATCGACGCTTCGCAGGTCGATTACATCAACGCCCACGGCACCTCCACTCCGCTCAACGACAAGACCGAAACCAAGGTCTTCAAGGCGGTCATGGGAGCGGATGCCTACAAGGTTTCGGTGAGCTCCACGAAGTCGATGACCGGTCACATGATCGGTGCGGCAGCGGCTGTGGAAAGCGTTGCCACGATTTTGGCCATGCAGCACAGCTTGGTCCCGCCGACCATCAACTACGAAGAGCCCGATCCCGATTGCGATCTGGATGTCACCCCGAACGTTGCGAAGGAACGCCCGATCCGCTATGCCCTGAAGAATTCTTTGGGATTTGGCGGACACAACGCGGCGATCTTGTTCAAGCGTTGGGAAGGCTGATTCGGGCTAAGCTCCGGCTTCACAAGCTTTGGGAACAGGCCGCATGAATTTTTTGCGGCGACTATTCTCCAAGTTGAAGGGTCCGCAAGGACCCCATGTGGAGCTCCAAAAAGCAGTGGGTCACGTGTTCGCGCGACCTGAGCTTTTGGATTTGGCCTTGGCGCACCGCTCGTGGGTCAATTCCTCGGGCGGAAACTCCATCGATTCCAACGAACGTTTGGAATTTTTGGGCGACGCGGTCTTGGACATGGTGATCACCGACCACCTGTTTTCGTCGCGCCCCACCGAAGACGAAGGAAAGCTGTCCAAGATCAAGAGCTTGGTGGTCTCCGCCAAGGTGTTGGCCGAGGTCGCCCGGACCCTAAATCTGGGCAAATACCTGGCTCTTTCCAAAAGCGAAGAACGCGGGGGAGGCCGGGACCGCGAAAGCATTCTGGCCGATGCCTTCGAAGCGGTGATCGGTGCCATCTACCTGGATGCAGGATACGATCCGGCTCGCGATTTCCTGTTCCGGACTCTGATTGGGTCTCTGGAAAGCTTCATGGGCGATGCCGAGCTTGCCAACTACAAGAGCGCGCTCCTGGAGCACAGCCAGGGGCACGGCTGGGGCGCCCCCCAGTACGAAGTCGAAGGCACCCAAGGACCGGAGCACGGCAAACGCTACCATGTGGCTGTACGGGTGCGTGGCGAGCTCTGGGGGCGGGGGAGCGGCGCTTCCAAGAAGGATGCGGAACAGGCCGCGGCGCGCGATGCTTTGGAAGCACGGGGAATCGTCGTCTAATTGAACAGATGGAAGATGAGGATGCGGAAACTTTCTGCCTCTCACGATTGTTCCACTCGGCAAGAATGATCGGTTTTCCAGACCGTTAAGTGATTGATACCGCGTGAAATAGCGATTTCATCGGTTTTGATTCGATTGGCACGCCTTTGGTTTAGGGACAAACCGGAAACGGACTTGCACCCAACAACAAACCAAAGGGGGAAAACCAGGATGAGACACGCATCTTACCTAGCGATCTGCCTGGTGTTTGGTGGACTGGATGCCGAGGCCGCCCCGACGCCACTGTCACGCGACTTCTCCTTGTTGGGCGACCACAAGAGTCGGCGTGTCGACGATGTCGTGACCGTGATGGTGGGGGAATCGAACACCGCCAAAAATACCGCGCAAACTTCCACGCTCAGCCAGAGCAAGGCGGGTATCGGCGTGAGTGGCGGCACCGGACTTCTGGGCTTTGTTCCCAACGCCGGACTCAAGAGCGATTTGTCGGGCGATTTCAAAGGCCAAGGTAACACCGCTCGTGAAGGCAGCATGCAGGCGGTGGTGAGCGCACGGGTGGTGGAGGTGCTCCCCAACGGTACGCTTCGCATCGAAGGCTCCAAACAGGTGGTCATCAACGAAGAGACGGAAGTCCTCACCGTTGCGGGCTTGGTGCGACCGGAAGACATCGGGGCCGACAACACCGTGCCGTCGAGCCGCATGGCCGACGCCAGGATTTCCTACGCAGGCCACGGAACCACGGCCAACGCCGAAAAACCGGGCTATATCGCCCGCTTCTTCGATTGGCTCTTCTGATGTTTGCCAAAATTTGTCATACGGTTTTCGTCTTGTGCGCGGTGGCCGCTGCCCAGTCGCGCATCAAGGATCTGGCCGACGTGCAAGGCGTGAGCGCCACGCAATTGGTGGGTTACGGACTGGTGGTGGGGCTCATGGGTACCGGCGACGGGGCCGGCTCCGCCGCCACCCTGCAGTCGACCATCAACCTTTTGCGCAACATGGGTCTGGAAATCGATTCCAAGCAATTGCGGGTGCGCAACGCCGCCGCGGTGATCGTGACCGCCGAGCTTCCCGCGTTCGCCAAGCCTGGACAAAAAGTGGACGTGCGGGCGAGCTCGTTGGGCGACGCCCGGTCGCTGACCGGCGGCGTGCTCTTGATGTCGCCGCTCAAGGCTCCCGACGGAGAGATCTATGTGCTGGCGCAAGGCCCGGTGGGAACCGGCGGCGCGGTCTCGCAAAGCATGGCCGGAGCGTCGTTGCAACAAAACCACGGTGCCACGGGCGTGTTGCCGGGAGGCGGAATCGTGCAGCGCGAGAACCTGGCCGTGAGGATGGACGATGGTCCGTTGCGATTGGTGCTGCGCGAACCCGATTTCAGTTCGGCCCAGGCCATGGTGGATGCGCTCAACGCGGAATTCGGCGACAAGTCGGCGATCGCCGAAGACGCCGCTTCGGTGCGGTTTCTGGGCAAGGATCCCGCGACCGGCAGGGCGTCGCTGGTGGCCAAGATCGAGAACGTGCGCTTCACGCCGCAGCGCGTGGCACGGGTGGTGGTCAACGAACGCACCGGCACCATCGTGGCCGGCTCCGACGTACGGATCTCGGAAGTGGCCGTGACCCAGGGCAGCTTGACGATTCGTGTCGACCCCAACTGGAACACGAGCCAACCCAATGCCCTTTCGCAAGGCGTGACAAAATCCGTCGCGAACCCTTCGATCAAGACCGAAGAGCAGAAATCGCAGATGCAGGTGCTGCCCGCCAGCACCAACGTGGGCGATCTCGCCCGAACCCTCAACTCCTTGGGGGCCTCGCCGCGCGATCTCGTGGCGATCCTCCAGGCCATCCAGAAATCAGGCGCGCTCCAAGCCGAATTGGTGCTGATGTGAGCCGCCCAATGAACTTCCGGCAAAAACGTTCGAGAGCCCCATACCAGTGGGGATTGGTCCGACCGGGCGCAAGCCTGGTTCGCCGGAGCCTAGAGGACCACCCCATCCGGATCGAGAAGCGGCAGGGAAGCCGTTCCGCCCGGGACATGAACCGTACCTGAACAGGGAGGACTCCCAATGCGCATCTATAACAACATCAACTCGATCAACATCCAGAACACGCTGACCATGACCAACCGGTCCATGGCGAAGAGTCTGGAAAAGCTCTCGACCGGATTGCGCATCAATCGTGCATCCGACGACGCGGCAGGTTTGTCCGTGTCGGAAGGTCTGCGCACGCAGATCCGCGGCAGCCAGATGGCGACGCGCAACGCCAACGACGGTTTGGCCATGTTGCAGATCGCGGAAGCGGGCACCCAGCAGATCACGGATTCGCTCCAGCGCATGCGCGAGCTGGCCATCCAATCGGCAAACGGAACCTACGCCAACACCGAACGCGGCTACATCAACCAGGAATACCAGGCGCTGGCAAGCGAAATCACGCGAATCGCCTTGTCGGTCACCTACAACGGCATCCCCCTTCTGGCCAGCACCACGATGTTCTCGTTCCAGATCAGCGCGGCCTCCACGGGTACCAGTTCGACCATCAGCTTCACGCCTTTGGATCTTTCGACGGGCCTCACGTTCGGTGGTGTTTCGATGCAGTCCCAGGCCCAGCTCGCCATCTCCCAGATCGATTCGATCCTGAGTTCGGTCCTGTCGTTGCGAGCCACCGTGGGCGCGACGATGAACCGTCTGGAAGCGACGGTGACAAATCTTGGCGCCATGATCACCAACTACGGCGACGCCGAAAGCCGGATCCGCGACACGGATTTCGCGGCGGAAAGCACGCAGTTCACGCGCAACCAGATTTTGACGCAATCGGCGAACTCGATGTTGAGCCAGGCCAACCAGTTGCCCAACAACGTCCTTTCGCTCCTCAAATAGCGATAGCTGAAAGTCGGATCGCGCCCCCTCCACCCTTGGCCGGTCCGGCTCCCTCAGCCTCCCCCAGGTTTACCTGGGGGAGGCAACCTTTCCCGCCTCGGCGCTGTTCGGACGCCGAGGCAAGTACTTTTAGGGAAAGTGACAGCGCCGTCCAACCAGAACCGCACCGAGGAAAACTTGAATCCACGACCCGACAGGCCGACACGACGGATTCCGTCGTCCTGTGGTTGGGCGATCATGGTCGTCGCTTCGATGGCGATGTCGGGGTGCGATTGGCGCACTCCGCAGCTTCCGCAAGCCACCGATCGTGGACTGGATCTCACCGCGCTTTCCGAAGGCACGGACGGCTGGAATTCCCGCCAGGCCGACCAGGGGCATTTGCCTGGTCTGGATACGGTTCGAACCGATAGTTCACTGTGGCTTTCCGTGCAGGCGAACAAAGGTGTCGCCAGCCGCTGGCGCAGGAAGGTTCGCTGGTCTGCCGAGCAGTATCCCATCCTGGAATGGGATTGGATGCCGGGCGCCCAGGTTGACAGTTTTCGGTTCCCTCGCCGAAATGCACCGGCCACCGTTCTGGCGCTCGACGTCACTTTGGCGAGTTCCTTCGGGCTGCACAAGACGATCCGCTACGTATGGAGCGCCAGACAGGACCGGATGGTGGAATACCAGCGCGACGCCTGGCACCCCAAGGTCGTGGTGCTTCGCGATGCGCGCGATTCCGGAGGTCGACCGCAGCACCAGAGGGTGAACGTCTGGGAGGACTTCCGCCGTCTTTGGGGAGTTCCTCCTCGCCACCAGGCCCTGTCGATTTCCGTCTTTGCCCACCAACCCGACACGTCGAAGGCCTTGACGGCGAAATTCGGCCAATTAGTCGCAGTACCCATCGAGGATCATCCATGACAGTTTCTGCCTACGACGATCGCCAGGACCACATTCCGTCCTTGGCCACACCGGTCATCGAAACCTTCAAATTCATGTTTCCGGGATCGGAAACCGTCCTGGAAGTGGAGACCGCAGAGTTCACCTGCGTGTGCCCCAAGACGGGATTGCCGGATTATGCTACCCTCAAGATCCGGTATCGTCCAAACGAGCTTTGCCTTGAATTGAAGAGCTTTAAAGAGTATTTGCTCTTTTTCAGGAATCTCGGAATCTTCCACGAGCACGTGGTGAACGTGCTCGCCAGGGATTTCGCGAAGGCATGCCAACCCAAGTGGCTGGAGGTCCGCGGGATCTTCAACGCTCGGGGAGGCATCCAGACCACCGCCATCGCCACCTACGGAGACGTGCAGCCATGACCACTTGGAATTTCAGTTCGGGACCCGCCATCCTTCCTCGCAGCGTCGTCGAAAAGGCCGCTGCCGCGGTTCTGGACTTCAAGGGCTCGGGCATCGGTGTTCTGGAGTGCTCCCACCGCTCCAAGCGTTACGAGCCGGTTGTCGCCGAAGCCGAGGCGCGTCTGCGCAAGCTCATGGGGATTTCCGACGAATACGGCGTGATCTTCGTTCAAGGCGGAGCTTCGCAACAATTCGCCCAAGTGCCCATGAACATTCTCGCCAGCACCGAGACCGCCGACTACACCGACACCGGCACCTGGGCCAACAAGGCCATCAAGGAAGCCAAGTTGTACGGCAATGTGAACGTGATCGCCGACACCAAGGAAGAGAACGGAACCTACCGTTCCATCCCCAAGATGTTGCTGCAGACCCCTGGTGCCAAGTACCTGCACATCACGTCCAACAACACCATCTTCGGCACCCAGTGGCACGAGTTCCCCAAGACCCGCGTCCCGTTGGTTTCGGACATGAGCTCCGACATCTGCTCGCGCGTGGTGGACGTGTCCAAGTTCGGCGTGATCTACGCCGGCGCCCAGAAGAACCTGGGGCCTTCTGGCGTCACGGTCGTGATCGTGCGCAAGGACCTGCTGGGCAAGGTCGATCGCAAGATCCCCACCATGCTCGACTACCGCACCCACCTCGACAACGGCAGTATGTTCAACACGCCTCCCGCGTTCGGCATCTTCGTGCTGGACCTGGTGCTGCAGTGGTTGGAAGAAAACGGCGGGATTCCCGCCATGGAAGCCAAGAACAAGGCCAAGGCCGCCAAGCTCTACGCCGAAATCGACCGCAACCCGCTGTTCAAGGGCACCGTGGACGTGGAAGACCGTTCGCTCATGAACGTCTGCTTCGTGACCGAAAAGAAGGAGCTGGAAGCCGAATTCATGAAGCTGGGCACAGAGCGCGGTTTCGTGGATTTCAACGGCCACCGTTCGGTGGGCGGATTCCGCGCCTCCATCTACAACGCCATGCCCGAAGCCGGCATCGACGCGATGGTGGAAGCCATGCAGGACCTCGAGAAGAAGTTCGGCTGACCTCAAAACCGAAAACGTGTGTACGAAGGCCGGTGGTGGGACGCGATGTCCCGCCCGGCCTTTTTTGTATTCCCTTTTGGGTGAATGATGGGGAATGCTGTCATCACGCTGCGTGCCGCAAAGGTGATTGTTTGAACGGACGGTCGGCGAGTTGGGGAGCGAGCACCTAGATATCCGACCGCTTGGCTGAGCAACGACACGTACGATTCTCTCGCAGGTCGTAGGTTACGGGATTCGCGGGAGCCGGAAAGATCCGACCTTGCCGACCGATGCGGGGGCAGGAGAGTCGTCCCCGGCAGAGATTCAATCCTTCGTGAAAGGTTAAACGCCAAGAATGGGATTCACCGGTCGAAAGAAGAAGCCGTTCGAATGCCCCAACTGTGGATTCGAAGGCCAGGTACCCGTCAAAGGGGCGGGTCCACTCATCTGGGTTGTGATCGTGGCCATTGGCTGGAACGCTTGGCTGTTTCATCGTGCCCACATGGAGATCGAGGCCTTGGTGGCCTGCGTCTTCGCATTGGTCGCCGCGTGGGGCGTTTCAAAGCTTCCGAAGTGGATCCAATGCCCTGCCTGCGGCTGGAAGCATCCGGTGGGCGACGGCGACGACTCTCGGCTCTAACCGGGTCTCTAGCGTCTTCCCAGACGTTTTCTGACGGGTTCCAATTCGCGCACCAGCGACGGGGGGAGCCACTTCCTGACGGGAATGTACCGCGTGGCATCGAGGGTGTCCAACCAAGCGCGGGCGGAATCGGGTCGACCCGCCGCTTCGTGGATGCGGGCCAGGTTCCCCGCCGCGCTCAGGCGATTGGACGGAATCTGTTCGAGCCCGACATATTCCGTCCAACTTGCGCGGTAGGCCGCCAGGGCATCGGGGATGCGACCCAGCCGAAAAAGCATGTCGCCTTCGGCCTGTCTGTAGATGCGGTTGCCTGGAGACGCGGCAAGACCCGCCCGCGCCAGCGCCAGGCCTTGAGCGAACTCCTTGCGCTCGAACCGGATCCACATCAGCGAGGTGCGATAGGCCTCCTGGAACGGCCCGTCGGCGCTTGCCGCCTGGCGGGTCCATTCGATCCCCTTGTCGCGGGTGTCGCCTCCAAAGGCGGACCGGAGCATTCCCAAGGATTGCGATTTCCAGAACAGGTAGCCGCCCAGGATCCCCTTGAGGTCGGGGGAGTCGTAGCCTTCGGCCATCAGGTCCTGGCAGAGATTGGCCGCTTTGCGGCCGGACAGCGCCGCTGTCAGATTCCGTCCTTCCAGCGAGGCGAGGTAGGAGTCCTGCGACAGGGCGATCGCGTACAGGTACCTGTCCCGGGCCGATTTGCCGCCTTCGAGTCTTTTCAGGCTCTCGTTCAAAGCTTTGCGGGACCGCTCCAGGGCGGCGAGCTCGTGGAGGTCGGCAAAGCGCGACATCCCCGCGACGGCCTGCAAGATCCTGCCTTCGGGGAGTCCTGCGCGTTCCCAATTTCTGGCGGTGGCTTCGGCGATGTCGTGGTGACCTGCCAACGAGGAGCGCATGGCGTCGGAAAACGTCTTGCGGGCCGCTCCATCCATGAGGGAGTCGGGTCTTGCCGAAAAGGCGATGAGGATGGCGAGAGCGGCGATCACACTCAGAAAATGCAATCCTACTGGAAATGGCGCGTAGGAATGTAGGCTTAGCATCGAACATGTCCGGAAATCTCCATGAACCGACCGCGGTCCTTACCCTAAGCCGCAAGCCGCAGGAATTGACTCTCACTCCAGCCGCCAAGCGGCGTGTCCGACTGGTCGAAATCCGTCTGGACCTTCTGGACCCTTCGCAGTGGGCTTCGCGCGCCAAGGAGGCGGAGCGTGCGTTCCCTTCGGCTCGCTTGCTCGCGACCTTGAGACTCGAGAAGGACGGCGGGCGCTGGCCCGACTCCAAAGCGCGCAGCGAAGCGTTCCGCGAGGCCTTGGGTTTCCGGCGCTGGGAGTACATCGACATCGAGGACGACACCGACGAACGCGACGCGCTGCTCGCGTTGGCCAAGGCCGTTTCGCCATCGACAAGAATCGTCTTGTCGCGCCATTCGTTCAGGCCGCTCGATGCCGACGCCATGCTCGAACAGGTGCGCGCCGTGTCGGAAAGCGCCGAGCGGAACGGAGCGGAAGTCGCGAAGTGGGCGGG
>JBDKGS010000128.1:0-11874 GCA_039798065.1 Fibrobacterota bacterium
GCCGAATGATCGCCCAAGCGCCAATAGATTTCGGCGGCCTCGACAGAATCTGGCACCAAATCGCCGGAGCCCTTGGTGAACGCGTTGGTGAGGGTCTTCCAGCGGAACAGCGCGCGCGCCGTGTCGCCCAGGGACATCCAGGCGCGACCTTCCAAAATCCGCATTTTCGACCGAAGGCGCGTGTCGGAAGAGAATTTCCTGTCGGCGAGGTCGACCAACGGAAAGACTTCCTGGTATCGCCCCAGTTTGGCGAGCATCAAGCCTTGGCTGTGGAGGGAAAGAATCGCGAATTCACCGCGTTCGTGGGCCTTCCACGAGGCCTGGTAAAGCGCCAAGGCCGAATCGAAGCGCCCCATGTCCTCCTGCAAGCGACCAGCACCGTACCAGAACTCGGCAGCGTCGTTCTTGTCGTCCATCTTTCGGGCGCTGCCCGAAAGGACCGCAGCGGCAGCGGCGCGATCGGGAACCACGGCCAAGCAACGCGCCTTGAGCACGGTCGAACGCAAGACCTGCGGCACGTCTTCCGCCATGACGATCGCCTGCGAGGCCTTGTCGGCACAACGCAGGAATCCCGCCTTTGCGGAGTCTTCCTTGCCATCGATGGCGAAGTCGGCAGCACGCGCCATTTCCACCGCGCCCTGTGCGAGAGCCTGGTCGGCGATGCGAACCCCGCTGCCCACGGAAAGACCGGCTGCGCCGTCCCAATCACGCTGGAAGAACTTCTCCATGCCGCGTCGGGCGATGTTGTTGCTCGCATCCACGAAGGCCAGGCCGTAGAACCATTCCGGCGAGTATTCGTCGTATTCGGGAGGGATTTCGGCGGCACCTCCGAGGGAGGCGATGAGAAGGATGGCAGCGAGCTTGCGGTTGTGCATGTGGGTGCATCGCAACCTAGAAATCGCACCCGATCCAAAAGCGGCCCATCGCACGCCGAGCTACATCCATCCCGCCTTGCGAAAGCTCGCGTGGCTCTCGCGGGTGATGATGAGATGGTCCACCAACGTGATTTCCAGCGAATCTCCAAGCTGCTGCACCCGTCTGGTGAGCTCGCGATCCTGGCCACTGGGTTGGCAGGACCCGCCCGGGTGGTTGTGGGCCAACACCATTCCGGTTGCCTTGGTCCTCAAGGCAGCCTCGAAGAGCTGGCGTGGATATAGGACAGTTCTTGTCCGGCTGCCGCCATCGAAGACTTCGCGGCCCAGCACCCGCCGCCCCTGGTCCATGAAGACCACCGCGAAGCGTTCCTCTTCGCAAAGCCCGATCACCGATCGGAACCAAGGCACAAGCTCCTCCGGATCCAGACAGATTTCGCGCACGAGCTCCCGCTCGGCAACCAGTTCGCGATGAATCCGCACAACCAAAGCCAACAGCGAAGCCGCATGCGGCCCGATCCCTGGCAATCGTTCCAGATCCGCCGGATCGCGGGTCAACAAACCTCCCAGACTGGTGCCATCGAGCAAGCGTCTGGCCAACGGTTTCACATCGCCGCGTGGAATCGCGTAGAACAGCAACAATTCCAACAACTCCGCAGGGGGCATGGAATCGAGGCCGCCGCCTAGCACCTTATCCCTCATGCGAGCGCGGTGGCCCAGGGTCAACGAAGACAGCTCTTCGATGGAACGACCGCGCGGATAGGGGCGGAGGTGATTGCTCGATGAACCGGAAAAAGAAATGGTGTCGGCGATTTGCTGCATGATCGTCAATGCTTATGCAAGACGCACGCCACAACCGTTTGCACCTACTTTGTCGCGATGCGCATTCGATTGATCTGCTTTGGACGCCTCACTCCCCGCAGTCTGCAACCTGCAGTCGACGACTACGCGCTGCGTCTGTCGCGCTGGTGCAAACTCGACATCCAAGAGCTGCCGGAAGAAAAGGGACAAGACCCGTTGCGGAAAGAAGCCGACCTGGTCTTGAAACGAATGGACGGATTTCCTGTGAAACTCGCGCTGGACAGTCGAGGCGAGGCATGGACATCCGAAAGGTGGGCACAGGAGCTCGCGCTTTGGCGTACGCAATCCCCGAACGTCGTTCTCGCGATCGGGTCCGCCGATGGACTGCACCCCGAGGTCACCTCGCAGTGCCGGAAAGTGTCGTTGGGTCCGGTGACACTCCCCCACTCCATCGCCCGATTGGTCCTGGTCGAGCAGATCTATCGCGCCCACACCCAGGTGCTCGGACACCCCTACCACCTGGGGCACTAGCCTGGGTCAAGCCTTCGACGAAACCTACGCGCAATCCAATGGAAACCCTGCGCTAACCGTGTCGGAGCATGTTGCTCGACATGCCAGCCACCGTATCTTCGAGCTCGATCAGATCTACGGCCCTCGGTGCCTTCCTTCGGTTCGCCGCCCCGCCGATCCTCCAGTGGCGCGACCGACGCCCGATCGGGCATGGAGAAATCCGCCAGGCTCAGGCACGCATCCTCAAGGATCTGCTCGACCAGCTCGCGCCCACGGCACGCGGACGAGACCTCGGTCTGCAACGCGTCTCCCGCCATCGCGAAGCCAATTTGCGCATGGCCCTGAGGGATCTGCCCATCGAGCAATACGAAGACATCTCGCCATACATCGACCGCTGCGCCGCAGGTGAATCCGATGTCCTGTTCCCGGGTCGCGCCGTGGCTCTCGCGCAGACCAGTGGAACCACCTCCGGCGAGGGCACAGGAGAGCGGTACATCCCCCAGAGCCGAAGGCTGCTCGCCCACCATGCGCGGGGTGGAGCCGCGGCCCTCTCCAGACTGGCGCAGTTGAGCGGCCCCGAGATCTTCGGTGGACGCATGCTGATGCTGGGAGGATCAACAAATCTTGTCAAGAACCAGTCGGGAATCCCGTCGGGCGATCTCTCCGGCATCACCGTCTCCAGGATTCCGTGGTTCCTGTCGCCCCTCTACGAACCCGGACGGAAATTGGCGATGGAGTCCGACTGGACCGCCAAGGTGAACGGCATCGCCTCACGGCTTTCGCGCTCCGACGTGCGCCTGGTCACGGGGATCCCCAGCTGGTGCCAGGTGCTCTTCCAACAGGTGTGCCATGACAGAAATTGCCAACGCGTGTCCCAGGCCTGGCCTGGCCTGAAGGCGTTCGTCCACGGCGGAGTGTCGGTCGATCCGTACCTTCCCATGTTGCGCGAGCACCTGTCCCCCGACACTTGGATGATGGAAGTGTATCCGGCGAGCGAAGCGTTCATCGCGGTGGGATCCAGACCCTGGAGGCTTTCCGAATCCAACGCCCCCGATCTGGAGCTCCTGTCATCGCACGGGGTGTATCTGGAGTTCTTGCGCGAAGACCTGGTCGACCGGCCCGAACTCGCCGTCGGTGCCGAGGACCTCGAATGCGGCGCGATCTATCGCGTGCTGCTCACGACGCCAGGGGGATTGGTACGCCACCAGATCGGCGACCTTGTGGAGGGGCGAGGGCCAGGCCAAATCCGCTTCGCGGGCCGCATCAAGGCGCGCATCTCGGTCTTCGGGGAACATGTCGAAGGAGCCCGGCTGGCCGAAGCCCTGGCCGAGGCATGCCAGGTGACGGATTCCGTCGTACGCGAATGGCACGTGGCTCCTGTCCTTCCCACCGGCTCGGATCCGCGTGGACGCCACGAATGGTGGATCGAATTCGAGCGCCCTCCGAGCGACCCGTACCGTTTCGAAGCCATCCTCGACGAAGTGCTGCAATGCTCCGTTCTCGACTACCAGGCGCATCGAGCGGGCAACGTCCAACTTCTCGCTCCGGTCGTTCGGATGCTTCCGGCCGGCACCTTCCACGAAGTCCTGAAACGACGCGGCAAGCTTGGTGGCCAGCACAAGGTTCCCGTGGCCTGGACCGATCGGACCTGGGCCGACCAGTTAACCCTTTGCGCGGGAGAAACCGCTTGATCCAGACCACACCCAAATCCGTCACGTCGCTGCCGTTCGCAAAAGCGAAATCTCGCCCTGGATTGGACCCCGTGCCGGTCCTGACGAAATTTCGTGGAATGGGCGTGCACCATGCGCTGTTGGTTCCAGGCCTCGTGCCCGACGGACTGGAGACCTTCCACCGGATTCGCAAGCACTTCCTGACCAAGGGAAACGTCTCGGTCCTCACCTATCCGTACGACGGATTCACGCTGGAAACGCTGTTCGAGACCATCGACCAATTCCTGGCGAAGTGCCAGAAGAAGAAACGCAAACCCGTGCTCGTGGGAGTGTCGGTGGGTGGAGGATTCCTGCTCGAATACCTGCGTCGACGGAAATTGTCAGGCATCTCCCCGGCTCTTGCCGGATTGGTCCTGGTTTCGCCGCTCACCTGCGTGGACGATCTCGCCCCCATTCTTCATCGGCTTTGGAAACCAATCGTCGCCGACGACCCCACCGCCACCCAGGCCTTGGAAAAAGGCCGCAGCTTCTTTCGGCAGCTGGCGTCGAAGTCGACCACCAAACGCGAGGTTCCAGCGGGCTGGAAGGGCTTTTTCGCCGGATTCACCCCCCAAGGAATGAGCGATTTCATCGAGGCTCCACTGCGGGCTCGAATCGAGAAGACCTTGCACCTGATGCCCGCCAGCGGGGCCATCCTGCGATGCCGGATCCTGAAGGAGCTCCACGGCTTGGAAAAGTCCGGACCGGCGGCCATGCTGTCAGATTGCCCCACCTTGATCTTGTGGGGTTCGAAGGAACGCCACACCCTGAACATCGATGGTCCTGGGGTGGGTACGCTATGCAGGCCGGATCTTGCCGAGAAGCACTTTCCCAACGTACAGATCCAGTGGATCTATACGAATGCAGGTGAATCGGTCCCCCACGCGAGCCTGCTCAAGCACGACAAGGCCTTCGCCCGGCCGCTTCGGGAATTTCTGGCTCGGCTCTGACAAGCGGCTCAGGCCGCTCTTCGGTTGTGCATTTCCCGCTTGTTCGGTGCCGGTGGCATATCGCTGGTTTCTTCTGAATCCCCCCTTTACAGATTTTTTCATCCGGTTATCTATCTCTTACAAAGCCGCCCTACCGGAGGAACCATGATTTCCCAGACAGCCGAATACGCCCTGCGCGCGATCGTCCATCTGGCACAGACGCATCCCGTCCCCCAGACGGCCGCGAACATTGCCGAACGAACACATGTACCCGTCCCCTACCTCTCGAAGGTCATGCAATCCCTGACCCGGGTCGGACTGGTCTCGAGCCAACGAGGGCTCCACGGCGGCTTCACCCTGGTGCGCAGGGCAGCAACGTTTTCCGTATTGGACGTCATCACCGCGGTGGAACCTTTGCACCACATCCGGTCCTGCCCTCTGCGCATCCCCGAACACAAGGATGGCCTGTGCATGTTGCACGGCACCCTGGAAGACGCTCTCCAGAAGATGGAAGAGGTTTACTCGGCCACCCCCATCGACAAGCTGCTGGACGACCGCAACGGCATCAAAGCCCTCTGCGGTTGCGCCAAGGAACAGCTGGTCGTTGTTCCTGACTGATTGATTCCTTCCGGCGGTCAATCTTCAAGGCGGTGAAGGTTCCGCCCTGAGTCGAATCAATCGGCCATTTCGGGAAAGCGCGAAAAGTGCTCTTGGTATTCCCAGGCCTTCAGATCTTGTTGGAGATCCCACGATTCGCGATCGGTGAGGAATTCGACAAAATCGGCGTCCATGGAGCGGATGTGGCGCTCCGTCCAGTCCAGACAGGCCCGAAAGAAGTCTTCGTCGAGCTGTTCACTGCCTTCGTCCACGTATTTGAGCAGATCCAGAAGGTTGGAAAGCTGCAGATGGTGATCCTTGGAATGCCGCGTCAGATCGGGGTATTCCGTCTTCTCCATCTGGGCTTCTTCCCAAGAGAAATGGGCTTGCACCTCACCCAGGATTCTCCGCAGCTCCTTCAGATCGTGATCGTGGCGACGAGGTGCGCTGCGCAGGAAACGGAAGCCGTCGACCATGGAACGATGCTGCCGATCGATTTCTTCGATTCCCGTCGCCGGAGGCATCGTATTTCCGAATAAGCTGTTCATGAGTCTTTAATTTAGGCATCACACAGATTTTGCGCTTTGCAATTCACGCTGGATTGGGCGACTTCGCCACCAATTCGATCAGGAAACCGGAACCTTCAGAGTCACCCTGGTCCCTTTTCCAGTGAATGAAGCCAGCTCCAGATTGCCTCCCACCTCTTCGGCCAGAGCCCGCACGAACGGCAATCCAAGCCCTGCATCCGAGGGGCGGTCCCAATTCTGGTAGAACGGTTCAATGGCCTTCGTCTGTTCTTCGACGGTCATTCCGCGGCCGGTATCGGCCAACTCCAACATCGCGAAACTTCCTTCCATCCACATGTCGAGATGGACCATTCCGCCTTCCTTCATGGCTCTGACAGCGTTCTGCATCAGGTGGAACAAGGCCGACTGCAGGTCGGCCACCCCCATGCGCAGGCGTACCGAGGCGGGAATCGAACACTTCTGCTCGAGCGAGTGGATGCGGCCCGTCCCGGCCATGGAGGCTTCCCATGCCGACTTCGCCGCCTCCATCAGATCAGGCAACGAGGAATCGCCGCTATCGCGCCGAGCACCGGCGAGCACCAGTAGCTGCTGCGAGATGGTCGCCGCCCGATGGCTGTATTGCACGATGGTCCGACACTGGTCCTTGATGGGACTGTCGGCTGGTACCCGCAGATCCAGCACCTGCGCCGTTCCCGAAATCCCGCACAGGATGTTGTTGAACTGGTGGGCCAATCCGCGCAACAGACCCGTCACCGCACGCCGACGCTCGGCTTCGATGAGTTTTTTCTGCATGCGCGACAATTCGAGATAGGTGCGCACCTTAGCGACCACTTCGGCCAGCTCGATGGGCTTGACCAGGTAGTCGTTGGCGCCCGCCTCCAACCCCTTCAAGCGGTCATCGAGGTCTCCGCGCGCCGACAACATGAGGATGGGGACCAGCGAGGTGTGGGGAGCCTTGCGAAGGATGCGGCACACGTCGGTCCCGTCCATGCCTGGCATCAGAACGTCCAAGAAGACCAGATCGGGATGCTCCTCGGCGGAACGCTCTTCGACGGAATCTCCGTCCAGGCACGACACGAGCCGCACCCCCATGGGCTTGAGAAGCCGACGGAAAACGGCATGGATGGCCGGATCGTCATCGGCGACAAGCACTGTTTGCGAGGTGGAGATGTTGGTCATTGCCGAAACCATCTTAATCTTTGCGGCATGGAATTGCATCCCGTTTCATGGATCCACGGCCGCAGGCCCGTCGAAGAACTTCTCAAATCGGGACGCGCCGTGCTGCGCGTCTGGGTTTCTCCGCGGCTTGGGCAGGTCCAACGCAAGGAATTCGAACAGCTGTGCAAACAGCGTGGAATCGATCTCCAGCACGCTCCCGACGCCAAGCTCGCATCGTTGTGCGGTTCGCCCGAACACCAAGGCGCCGTGGCCAAACCATCCGACCATCCCATCCTGGAGCTTGGACAACTTTTGGCATTGCCGGAATCCGACCGCAAGGTGGTGTTCGCGCTCGACGGCGTGGAGAACCCGCGCAATCTGGGACTGATCGCGCGCACCTTGGTGGCCGCCGGATGCCCCGTGGTGCTGCTTCCCAGCAAAGGGGGCGCTCTCCCCGACCAGTCGTTCATGGAGGCCTCGGCGGGCTACGGCAACAGGCTTATCCTGGTGCGGGTAGGCAAACTGGTGCCCGCGTTGGAGCTGCTCAAGGAAGCCGGCTACTGGGTCTACGGCCTGGACGCCCACGGAAAGCGCGGATTGTTCGGCCACGAACTCGCCGACAAGACGGTTTTTGTCATGGGCAACGAAACCGACGGGATGCGCCCCACCGTGAAGAACGCGCTCGACGAGACGCTTTCCGTCCCGTTGGCTCCCGGGGTGGACAGCCTCAACGTGGCGGTGACCGCGGCTCTGTGCGCCTTCGAAGCGGTCAGGAGCGGTCGCGTGTCATTGCCGACAATTCCCGCCGCCACTGCAGCGCGAAGTGCGGGGTCACCTCCGACGCCGAAACCATCGCTTCCACCTCGGAAGCGGTGAACCAGGCCACTTTTTCGACTTCGGCTGGATCGGGTGCAAAGGGCCCTTCGTGGACCAGCGCCCAACTTTCGACCCACTCCATGTCGGTGGGCATCTCGTCGAACAGGTGTTTGCCGATGCGGGACAGGTCCGATTCCACGATATCGATGCCGAGCTCCTCCGAGCACTCGCGCAAAGCCGTGGCCAGATAGGTTTCGCCCGCGCCCACATGCCCGCCCACCGAGGTGTCCCAAAACCCCGGAAAGCTCGCCTTGCCGGCCGCGCGCCTTTGCAACAGGATCTGTCCGCGCCGGTTCCAGACCACCACGTGGACCGCGCGATGCCACAATCCCTCGCGATGCGCGAGGAACCGCGGAATCCGCCCGATCACCCGGTCCTGGTCGTCGACATGGTCCAACGACTCGCTTGACAGATCCTGACTCACGCCTTGAAGGTGCCCGCCGTAAGTGTCAGCGCGTCCTGCGTGGTGCGGCCAGTGCAGAGCACCGGCCCAAGGATGTCGCGCTCCCACGAGGGCTCCCACGACTCCAACAACAATCCACCTGCCACCTTCACACGCATGCCGGCTGGAAGGAGCACGGTGCGACCACGCTCCAACAATTTCACTCCGCCTTCCCACGACAATTCGACAGGGCCTTCCAAGACCATGAGAATCCGGAATCCATCTCCTGAATCGATGGTCTCGCCGGTGCCGGGACGCACCCGGCTCACCGCGAACCAAGGAGTGGCGCACAGGATTTCGCGTGCCGGATCGACTGCGATGGGGACTGGCTTCAATCCCCGATTGGGCGCGGGGTTCAGACAGGATTCGGATTGGGCCAGGTGCAGCTCGCGAGGCTTGCCGTCGAGCCCCACGCGCCCCCAGTCGAACAACCGGTAGGTGGTGTCGGATGACTGCTGGATTTCGGCGATGACAAGTCCTGCCGTGATGGCATGGACGGTGCCTGCGGGAATCACGACCACATCGCCTGCGACCACGGGAATCTTCGCGAGGACGGATACGTCACCCTCTTTCAAGCGCGCCATCAACTCGGCCTTGGGAAGATCCTCGGCGGTACCCGCGTAGAGGAAAGCCCCCTCGGGGGCGCTCAGGACCACCCAGCACTCGTTCTTGGCTTGGAACCCGTCGCCGTCGTGCGAAGGATGCACCTGCAGGGACAAGGTCTCGCGGGCGTCGATGAGCTTCACCAACAGCGGGAAATTACGACCCTTGAGTCCTAGCCAATGCCCGCTCTCGAAATCGCAGGCGTCGGAGAGCCTGTCGAAGAGTCCGCCCTCGAGAAGGGAATCGCAGTCCGCGACGGCACCAAGTTCCCAGCTCTCGCCGATCCGGAAACTGTCCAGACAATTTCTGCCCCATTCGCGAAGGGCCGATCCGCCCCAGGGTCGCTCGACCAGCTTGGGAACGGGAAACAAGGGTGCGGGAACAGGTCTGGTCACGGATTTTCCTCGCGCAGCGATCTCTCGTCGTCGTCTTCGTTGCGGGCATCCACCGTACGCCAGCTACCCGGATCGGGAGCAGCGAACGCGATACCCAGGCCTTCCAATTTAGCCGCCAGCTCTTCGTACTTGCTGAAAATTTTTCCGTCGAACACCCGATGGAATCCGATGGTGCGAAACAGGTACATCACGTACTGGTTGGAGGTCAGGACGAAGATGTCGCCGTTGCCTCCCTGCAGTTTTCGCAAGTGGTACACCAGGACGCCGATCGCGCCCGAACTGAGGAATTCGATATCGTCGAGATCGAAAACCAGGAACTTGGTCTTGCCTTCGACGGCCTCGCGAACTTCGCGATCCAGCAAGCGCGAGCTCTCCCAGCCAACCTTGCCGCCAATACGGAAAATGGAAAGATCGTCGATTCGGGCAATTGTCAGTTTCATGCCGCAAGTATACTCTTCGCACGTGGAACAAGGCACGCTCTATATCGTAAGCACCCCCATCGGAAATCTTTCCGACATCACGCACCGCGCCATCGAGGTCCTCAAGACCGTCGACGAGGTGCTTTGCGAAGACACCCGGCATTCGTCCCGACTGCTATCCCATTACGGGATCCAGGTCAGGACCAGTCCATACCACGACCACAACAAGGAGCGCCGCACCGCGGAAATCGTCTCGCGCCTGAAGTCGGGCGAGTCGTTCGCCATCATTTGCGATGCCGGCACCCCCGGCGTGTCGGACGAAGCCTTCTTCCTGGTCCGCGCTTGCCGCCGCGAGGAGGTTCCCGTCAGCACCGCGCCCGGCGCATCGGCCTTGCTCGCCGCCCTGGTGGCATCGGGTCTTCCCACCGACCGGTTCGCCTTCGATGGATTCCTGCCCCGCAAATCGGGCGAACGCCGCCGCCGCATCGAATCGAACGCCAACGAAGAACGAACCATCGTGTACTACTGCAGCCCCTACCAGGTGCGCGCGGTGTGCGAAGACTTCGCTGCGGTGTTCCCCGAAGTCAAGGTGGTGCTGGCCCGCGAGCTCACCAAGTTGCACGAGGAATACCTGACAGGAACTGGCGCCGAACTTCTCGCCAAGCTCCCTGCCACTCCCAAGGGCGAATTCGTGGTCATGTTCCACCCCCAGGGCAAGGGGTGACTTCGAGACTAGCCCAACCCGGCACTTGGACCCAGGTTGGCACTTGGATCCAGGCCGGCAGATGGATCGAATTTGGCAAAATCTGTCTGGCCGGTGTCGCGTTGGCGCTTTGCGTTCCTCCGATGCCGATGGGCCCCATGGTGCCCGTGGTGCTGGCGGGGATCCTGGTCTGGCTTGCTCCCAAATCGCCTGGCAAGGCCGCGCTGGCGGCATTCCTCGCGGGGTTCGTGTTCCACCTGGCCACGCTGCATTGGATCAAGAACGTCATGAGCGTCGGGCCGCCGGCCACAATCGCCTTCGGGGTGTTGCTCCTGATGGCCTACCTGTCGGCCTTCCACGCCTTGTGGAGTTGGCTCTGGGCAATCTGCGTGCGCCGTGACAGAATTTGGGCGTGGCCGTTTCTGTTCACGGGAATCGAGCTATTGCGCGGATGGGGACAGATGTCGTTCCCCTGGCTGCACCTGGCCTACGATTTCGGCGCCAATCTCCCGTTGATGCAAGGAGCCTCCGTTCTGGGAGTCTACGGAACAGGCCTTGCGATCACAGCCACCGCGGTGGCCCTCCAACAGCGACGCGCGGGCCGGTTGGACAAAAAATGGCTCGTCGTCCCGGTGGTCTTCTGGGGCATGTGGATCCTGGCGGGAGCGTTGCGTCTGGCCATGCCGATGCAGGAAACCAAGCTGCGCGTGGCCCTCGTCCAACCAGCCATCCCGCAGACCCGCAAATGGGAGGAGTCGTATTTCCAGGCCGCGATGGAACGCACCTTCCGGACCGTCTCGCAGGTGCAGGGGAAGGTCGACCTTTGGGTGTTGCCGGAAACCGCCATCCCCGACTTCTGGACTTGGCGTCCCGACGTGGCGGCACGCTTCATGACACTCGCCGATACGTCCAACGCCGATGTCGTGGTTGGCGCCCTGGAGGCCATCCCCGACGAATCCGCTCCGATGGGCGCGCGGGTGCTGAACTCGGCGTTTTGGATCCGGCCCCACAAGGCCTGGATCAGGTACGACAAAATCCGTCTGGTGCCGTTTTCCGAACACCTTCCCTTCGACGACGTCTTCAAGGCGCTCAACAAGGTCAAACTCGGACAAAGCGGATTTTCGGCGGGCGACACGCTAGCGGTCTGGAACACGCGCCTGGCCTGGACACCCGCCATCTGCTTCGAGCAGGTCCACGCCGACTTCGTGCGGCAAGCGGCGCAAAAAGGCGCGCAAGCCATGGTGGTGATCACCAACGACGGCTGGTTCGGCAACTCGCTGGGGCCGCGCCAGCACTGGAACATCCACCGTTTCCACGCCGTGGAAAACGGAAT
>JBDKGS010000129.1:0-11817 GCA_039798065.1 Fibrobacterota bacterium
GCGTTGGCGGTCATGCTCAGCAGGAACTTGTCGCTGCGGCGGTCGGTGGCCTTCGAAAACAGGACATCGTAGATGACGCTTCGCACGCCCAGGTTGGTGGTGGCGTCCAGGAACATGCCATGGATGTGGCGTGGAAACGGCCATGTGCCGAATTCGGAGGTTGCGTCGGTGGAGATGTCGACGAGCGCAAGTTCCGGTGCCACGGGAGCGCGACCGCGGATTCGGAACCTCTGGTCGAGGATCTTGTTTTCGAGGGATTCGAAAATTCCCAAATGGATGGCGAGCAGCCCGCACAGCGCGAGGGCCAGATGCCGCGCGAGAAACATCCAGGAGTGGCGATTCATGGTTCAGCGCGATTGTACCGCTTTTCAAACGCTCGTGTTGGGTGGGGACGCGAGTGGCAGGTGCGCATTCGCAAGTGGTTCGCGGGATTTGGGCGGATCGATTCAAAAGGAGGAAACGAAAAAGGGAACCTTTCGGTTCCCTTGTCGGTGGTTTCGCTGGCTCCCCCTCCACGGAATTGCCGGAATGCGGGGGATTATGGAGGAGTGTTGTTCCTGCGATGCTCGGACGAGAAACTCAGCGAACCAACGTGCGAGACGATCCGCCGCGCACCAGGCGCACGACATGGAGCGAAGTCGAAGGCAAGGAAACACGCTCGTCGGAACGCGCCGTCTTGCGCGAGACCACCAAGGCGCCTTGCAGGTTGCGCACTTCCAGAGATGTGCCGGAAGGAATGCCGGAAAGTGTCAGGACGGATCCCGTCTTGCGGACGGAAATTGTCTCCAGCGCCGATGCCTTCGCGGCCTTGGGCGCGATCCCGGTGGTCGGCTCGGCGCCCGGCAGGCGAGCCGCGATGCCGCGACCCGCGGTGCTCATGTAGACCACGCCGTAGGTGTTCATGTCGCCGATCACGAACTGGCCGTTGGCGACCGCGCCGTACTGGTGGGCGTCGTCGTTGACGCGCATCCAGGTGGCGCCCGTGTCGTCGGACTGGAAGATGCCTGCGACCGAACCCACCTTGCCGAAGACGAACAACGACGGGTAGCTGGCTGTGGGCAGACCTTTGCCGAAGCCCACGGCGTGGCAGTCGGCGAGGCTCCCGACGGTCTTCCAGGTGGCGCCGCCGTCGGTGGAACGCTGCAGCGTCCCTTTGCCGGAACTGGAGACGGGAAGCCACAGGTCGCCGGAGCGCCCTGGCGTGGCGCGCATCTTCAGGTAGTCGCTGGCGCCGGGGGTGCCGACCTTCGCGAAGGTCACGCCCTTGTCGGTGCTCTTGTACACGGCGCCTTCGGTGCGCGCGTAGGCGTAGAAGACATCGGCGTCGAGCGGATCGGCCACCACCCACGATCCGTCAATTCCTGTCACCGTGGTCCAGGCCGCGTTGTAGTAGCGGCGCACAGGAAGATCGGCGTCCTTGCCGCTCTTGTAGGCCGGGGTCCAGAGGGTGACGGTTCCATCGGTGGAGAGGGCGACGCTGCGCCCGCCTGTCAGGGCGGTATCGAGGGTCTCGTAGGCGTTGGTGGTCCAGGTCCGTCCGCTGTCGACCGAGAACTGCAAAGGCGAGACGGGCACCTTGGAGTACTGGTCGGGTTCCACCATCCGCTTGTCGGCGACCTTCACGAGCTTGCCGGCCTTGGGGGCCCACGCGATGGCGCGGGTGGTGCCCATGCTGACCATGGTGCCGCTGACGTTGGTGCGGTGCTTGGTGGCGGGATAGGCGGTCACGTCGTCGTGACGGAATCCGTCATAGTCGCCGATGGTGGAGATCAGCGGGCCTCCGGGGATGCTCACTAGTTCCATAGGCACGACCTCCTCGATGCCGTGCGAGGCGACTTTCCAGACCTGGCGCTGTTCCAGGACCGCTTCGTCCCAGCTGTTGGCTGGCGGAGTGAGCGTGTAGTCGGTGATGTCTTCGGTCATGTAGACGCCGTTGCCCGAAGTCACGAACACGCGCTTGGGGTTGAACGGGTCCATCGCGATGCTGCCCGCCCAATGGATGGTGCTCTCGAAGAACCACCCGATTCCGTTGGCGTCCATCTGTTCCACGGTGGGGAACTTGCCGCCGTCCATCCAGTAGTACTGGAACGACTTCGCCCAGGTCTTGCCGCCGTCCTTGGTGTGGTAGATGTTCGATCCCCACACGTCCTTCCACTTCTTGCCGGTGGCGTCGAGCTTCCAGAATTGCGCACCGCGGTAGCCCATGTTGGTGGCAACCAGCTCCAACGGATTGGATGGATTGACGAAGAGGCCGCCGTAAGGCGCGACGTATTCGTAAGTGCCTGCCTTGACGTCGATGTTGTCGTACTTGCCGGCCGCTTTGGCGCCGTCGTCGATCAAATCTTCGGGAGAGGCGTCGGACCACTTGGCCGAATCGAGATCGTACTTGAGCAGAGCGCCGCGTCCGAAGCCGTCCCAGATGGGGCCCCAGCCTTCGTCCCAGGCCATGGTGTGCGGGCCCGCGCCGTCGGAGAAGGTGACGAACAGCGATTTGTCGTCGGAGGGGATCGCGATGCGTTGCGGCATCAGGCGCACCTTGGCGCCGCCCGCTGTGGTGCAAAAATTGTCCGGTACAGGCAGGGAGCTCCAGGTCTTGCCGCCATCGGTGGAGCGGAAGACGTTGGGGCTCTCGCGCAGGAATCCAGCGTACAGAGTGGTGGAGCTGCCCGGCGCGAACTGCACGAACGAGAAGCCGGCGCCGTTCCAGGTGGTGTCGGATCCGGCGGCAGTGGTGAAGGCGTCCACGTGCGACCAGGTGCTGCCGTTATCGAGGCTCTTCCAGAGGCCCTTGTTGCGCGACCCGTAGAACATCACCTTGGGGTCGTTGGGGTCCAAGGCCAGGCGTTCTCCGTTGCCGCGGCCCATGCCGTTGCCGTGGGCATTGAACAGCTGCTTGAGGGTGTCCCAGACGAAGATCTTCTCCCAGGTCTTGCCGTAGTCGCTGGAGCGCAGGAAGGCCGTGCGACCTCGGCCTTCGATCATGTTCCAGTAGAAGGTTCCCGCCATCGCGTAGACCTTGCCAGGGGTCTTGGGGTCGACCGCCATGGCTTCGATGCCCCACAGTCCCAGTTCGTCGGCGCCGATCCAGTCGTTGAGCGGGATCCATTTTTTGTCGGATTCGTTCCAGCGGTAGGCGCCCCCGACGTCCGTGCGGACGTAGAACAGGTTCTTTTCCACGTAGGACGGAAGCACCGCCGAAACGAACCCTCCGCCGCCGATGGCCACGTTGCCCCAGTGGAAGGCGTCGGTGGTGGCCGCTTGGGTCGCCGGTGCAAGCGAGACCAGTGCCGCCAAAGCCGACCCGACCCACGAATTCTTCTTGAATGAACGATGCATCGCAAAACCTCCGAATGGGATTTCCCTGACTGCCAACCTAGCGCCCACGGTGGAATCGGCTGTGCGTTGGCGCAAGCGGCCGGAAAACCTGCGAGGCAGGGCGCACGCTTCAGGCAAAACGGCAATGAAGGCGTGATGGCCCCGAAGCCCTCTGCTGAAAAGGATTTCAGCGGAACCTGTGCTGCTTGGCGAGCTGGTTGGTCGTTGACGGAGAGGCATTGGGGGAGGAAAACGGGATGTCGCTGCCTGTGCCAGGAATCCAGGACTCCTTCCCTGAATCAGGCTTCGTTCGTCCGCCCCTCCATCTCGCCTCCAACCATTCCGCGCATGGATAGAATCCGCCGTCCCGCTTCCGACACCGCGTCGTTGAGCGTGGTGGCGGCCTCGATCTCGCCGGCAAGGTGCAGGGCCATGGCCACAGCCTGCGCCGACGAGATGCGTTCCGGATCGGCGCTCTGGCGCACCGTCCAATTGGTGGCGTTCCCAAGTGGCAGAATCCGTCGTCGGTAGGGTTTTGTCTTGAGCACGCTGGCGATCCGGCTGGCCTGGCTCCAGGTGCCATCGGGTACGACCAGGGTGGCGGAACCTGTCAATTCCTCGGCGGTCAGCTCCACGGCGTCGGGCGAAGGGTAGAGGAAGATCGAGTCGTGGGGGAATTCGGGCGGTTCGACGCGCGACCACGGTTCGATGGAGGCGTTGGACAGAATCCGACAAGCCAGCCGGGCGCTGTTGGTGGGCTTCTTCGCTTCCTGGGGGTGCTGGAGGAAGACGATGCGCGTGCGGGTGGCCAGAACCGGAAAATCGGCGCAGAAGCACAGGTGTTGGTGGACCCCGCAGATGGGGCAGCGCGGTATGGAAGTGGAGGCCGGATAGACGCGTCTCATGGCAGGCCAAGGTAGCTGGTGGATCGTGGATTCCGGCGGTGCCGGTTCCTGCTGGTGGCATGGGCCGAGGGATGGCATCGCGCCTCGATGCGTCGCGGCCGGCGGTATGTTTGGAACAGATCTTGTTTCCAGCGGGGAGGGTTTCCGTGAACAACGTCGCGATCTCGAGCGGTTCGATCCTGCTGGCCTTCCTGCTTTTTTCCTGTTCGACGGATTCCGGCACCAGCGGGAATCCAGGTGGCTTGGTGACGGATCCTGTCGTTGCCGCAAAGGAATGGGCGGGGTTGGACTCTGTTTGCGTGGCGACCATCAATGACCATCGCGCCTCCATTTCTCTGGCTCCCTTGGCGCGCTGGACGGATTCTGCACGGTGCTTTTCCCGGCAGGCCGATCTGGACTTGGCTTCCGGAAACGGCCATGCGAATTTCGGGCTTTGCAAGGAGGCGGCCCAGAATACCTGCCCTGGATGGAAGTCCGACACCACGTTTTCGGCGCGCGTGTCGGTCATGAAACAGTGCATCCAGAGCATGTGGAACGAAGGTCCTGGAGAACCCTACAGCGCCCATGGGCATTACATCAACATGACCAACAAGAAGTACGCCAAGGTGGGCTGCGGATTTCGCCACCAAAACGGTTCGCTTTGGATCAACATGGATTTCCGCTGAGGAACGGTCGCGCTTGACGGATGCCTTGTGGAAATGGATCCTGTTTCCGGATCGTCGGAATTCCCGATGGATCGGTACCTGGACTTGGAACGGGAGCATCCATGCGCGGATGGATTCATGCGATTGCGGTACTGGCCTGCTCGGCGCAAGCGACGACAATTTCCGACTTCGACGGGGCATGGCTGTACGACAAGTCGCGCAGCGCCGATGTTTCCGCCGCCGTGGAGGCGTGCGTGGCCAAGACGAATTTTGTCGTGCGCGCGGTGGCGCGTCCTCGTCTGCTCAAGACGAACGTGCCTTACGACCGCATCACCATCGCGACCAGCCCATCCGAGGTGAAGGTCGTCTACGGCGCGGCGGGAAAGCCCGTGGCGAGCGCGCCCGACGGGAAAAGCATTCCATGGAAGCGCGAAGACGGTGAAGTCTTCCAGCTCAGCCACGAGCTGAAGGGCGATCGGCTGGTCGAAACCTTCAGAGGCGACGACGGCAGCAAGCAGGAGTCGTTCGGGGTGTCGGCCGACGGCACGACGTTGTCCGTCGACGTGAAGGTGACCAGCCCCAAGCTGCCCGAACCGCTGGTGTACCAGCTGGTCTACAAGCGCAAGGATCGATAGTTCGTCAGGAATTGTCGCGCAGGGCGCAGCGCAACACGGCGTCCATGTGGCGCGGCACCAACCACCTGTGGAAGGGTCTCACGGGCAGGAAATAGAGCGCTCCGGCGAAGCGGTGGAATTGCACCAGGGTCGCCGCGTGGATCTCCGTCTCGCCCGAGATCGCGGTGGTCGAGACTTCGATGGCGAAGACGAAATCCAGGTGCCAGGCGTTTTCGCGAAAGACGATTTCCGTCGGAGTGCGATCGACGACCCTCCAGGGCCCGATCTTGTCGCCGATCCGGATCGGTCGGGTGTCCTTGGGGTCGGCGAGGTTCCAGTCGGGCTCGGGTTTTCCCGATCGCGCCTGGGCCTTGACTTGGACGCCGACGGCTTTGCGGATCCACGACGGCATGGCGTCGGAGAAGAAAAGTCGCGCAAGCAGGTCGACGGAAATGGACTTGGTGCCGAGCGGGGTGCGGGCGACATAGCAGTCCTGGTATCCCACCTTGGCAAGTTGGCGCACGGCGGCCAAGTCTTCGGGAAGGTCGCATTCGGTGAACATGAGGCGGGTTCCTCCTTGTTGGGTCTTTGGGATTCAGGCGGTCGCGGCCGGACAGAATGCGTCGCGCCATTCCTGCGCGATTTCCGCGGCGAGTTCGCGGGCCCACGCGGGACCGGTGGGGCCGAACAGAAATTGTCCATCGCGCGAGACGAGGCTTCTGCTGGCGGGTTCGCCCGCCACGTCCAGGCAAAGTTCCAAGGCGTCGCCTTCGACCCAGAAACGCCGATGCAGCCTGAGCGACGACCAGTCGGGAAAGGCAATGGCGAGCGCCATGTTTCAGTCACCCGCTCCGAGCAGCTCCAGAAGCCGGTCGTGGTCGAATTTTGTCGGCGTGCCATTTGGATCCCAGTGGCGTTTGCAGCCGCTGTAGTCCAACAGCACGCATTGGGCCTCCAGTCCCAGCGCCCGCATTTCGTAGCCGCCGGGAACCAGATGCAACGGGCAGGCGGCGGCGACAAGAGCTGTCGTTTCGTCGGTTCGCCAATGGCGAAGCCACGCCGTGAACGACGAGGCGTGCGGCACCACGAAGACGCGGAATCCGTGCTTTTCGGCCAGCCGATCGAGTGCGGCCACCTCGCAGGAGGCGTGGCATCGGGTACAGGAAATGTCGAGTCCGTCGCGGCGGGCGCGGCATTCGCCTTCGGGCCGGGAGCGCATGCAGCCCGGCACCAGAACCACCTTGGAAGGACGCTTGGCGTAGCCGGGAAGAAATCCGCGATTCATCACTTCGGCCCCGACCATGTTGAGGTGGTAGAGGGCCTCGGAGCGGGTGATCAGGAACAGATCCTCGCGCGGCAGGTCTTCGCGCAGGACGGCACGACGGAAATCGTCGACCCCGCGAGTCCAAGGTCCAAGCGCGTCGCGTGCCGACAGGGCGAACCACTCCGCGAAGCCGTCGGTGAAGGCGACAAATTCCGACGCCGACCAGAAAGCCCCTGTGCTTTGGAGCCAGGTGTCCATGCGCAGGGCTTCCTGCTCGAATTCGCCGATGGCCGCGAGCCAGCGCACCAGCCGCGGGTCGTCGTCGACGGCGTTGCTGGTCGGCGATCCGGTGCCTTCGGAAAGAAGGGAGTGGAAGAGTACGGCGCGTCGGGCGTCGGCATCGGCCTTCCGGGCCGGATCGGTGGAGCGGATCCGCCACAGCTCTTCCAGCCGATCGATGACGGAATCCGTCGTGGCTCGGGCGAGCGGGCCGAATTCGCGACGCAGCAATCCGAACGTCAGAAGCTCGATGGCGTATTCTCCCCGGGAGCGCATCGGCTCGTCGTTGCCGGCGGCCAGGAAGGCCGTGTGTCCGTCCAGAACTTCGCCCAGCCGGTCTTCGGCTTCGCGCAGGAATTCGTCGGCGAACGACCGCAAACGCGGCAGGAATGGCCCCTGCGCGGAAGAGTCGCGGAGGTCGTAGGGGCTGCGGTGGAGGATGTGGGGATGGACCATTGGGTAGCAGTACCAAAATAGGGGTGTGTTCGATTGGAACACCGCCGATCACGGGAAATGTCACCCGTCCGCAAAAAAAAGTGGATCAGCTCCGGAGGATCTTGTCCAAGGCCTTGCCCTTGGCCAGTTCGTCGACCAGCTTGTCGAGGTAGCGGATCTTGCGGATGACAGGATCCGTGATGTCCTCCACGCGCACGCCGCAGACCACGCCGGTGATCTTGGATGCGTTGGGAGCGAAGGCCGGGGCCTGCGCGAAGAAGGTCTCGATGTCGCTGCGCCGCTCGATGTGATCCTGGATCTGCGCCTGCGAATACCCGGTGAGCCACTGCAGGATCCGGTCGACCTCTTCCTGGGTGCGCCCCTTCTTCTGCGCCTTTTGGACGTACAGCGGGTACACGCTCCCGAACACCAGCCGGTAGACTCGCTCGGTGGCCTTGGCTGCCTTCGCGTCGTCGGTCATGGGACACCTCCTGTTGTTGACAAAACCTGTCTTCGCGCGGCCCGCGCGGTCATGGCTGTTGGAAGCGCCGGACCTGCGACTGGAACGAGGCCGCGTCCTTGAATTCCAGCTTGGTGCCTGCCGGATCCTGGAAGCTCGCGATCTCGCCCCAATCGAACTTCGCGTAGTGCGCTTCGATTCCGTGCCTCCTCAACCGGTTCGCCACTTCGGGGACGTCTTCGACGTTGAACCGCAACACCAGATGATCGCAGGGAGCCGCCGTGTGGCCTTCGGGATCCGGCTCGATCATCAGGTAGCCGTCACCCCATCCGAAGCAGGTCAGGAAATCGTCTTCGAACAGGATGGCCAACCCAAGGATGTCGCGGTAGAACGCGATGCATTCGGCCTTGCGGGAGGTCTTCAGGATGACACCGGATCGCGACGGGTTCATGCGGGCTCCTGGAGCCGAAGGATCTCGTCGCCGTTGTCCAATTTCTGTCCGTCGGGAACCCAGCCGTGGGCCCGGTAGAATCCGTGCGACCGGCTTTCCGGATTCGACGAACAGGCAAGCCACAGCGATGACAAATTCCGACTTCTAAGCCCGGCAACCACACCCTCCAGCAAGGTGATCCCGATCCGCTTCCCCTCGTAGTCGGGCAATACCGCCAGCACCAGGACTTCGCCCGTGGCGGTATCGCCGGTGCAGAACCCGACCACGCGGCCCTGGGCCTCGCAGACCATTCCGAAAAGCGCCTGCGACTCCAATCCCTGCGCGGTGCTTTCGGGCGTGATGCCCCATTCGATCAACTGCGCCTTCGAAATGGCGTTCTGTCGCGTGGCCGCGCGCACCTCGTAGAGCGAGGGAATGTCGCGGATCTCGGTGGGTCGGAAGATCAAGGTCGGAAGGAGCATCGGAGGGGTCCTGGGGATGGAGAGGAGGGTTGGTCTTCCCTTCGTCTCTCCAAACTACGCAGGAGGGGAGTCGGAGGCCAGGCCAGCGGTTTGTCGGTGGGGTTTTCCCTCTTCGACGCTCCCTGACTTCGCTTTCGCGTCTGAACGGAATTTGTCGGAGGCAAAATCCGTCCTCGTGGTCACCGGAGGGATCGGTTCAAGGCTTGGCGGCGATCGACTATGCGCCAGGTTCGGTTTTCGCCGTAAAAACAAGATGGTTGCCGTTGTTTTTTTGGTAACGATTGCAACGCAGACACCCGCTAAACATCCAGTGTGGATCCTGGAAGCGCCATAAATTCAAGCCTCACAATGAATGGGTTTGGCATTCAAGCCAAGCCTGTGGTGAAACCGGCACCGACTCCGACAGCCCCCATATCGGGCTGGTGTACTTCTGCGCGCTTGCCGGAAGTCCGTGCCTTGGTTCTATCTCAAGGAGGTCCAACGTGCAAAAGACCAAAACACTAGCCCTCGTCCTCTCGTTGGGTGCCCTCGCTCAGGCGCAGACGGTCAATCTGAGCGGAAAGATCACCAACCAATCCGGCAAGGCCATCGCCAACGCGATCGTGACCCTGACCCCGATGGGATTGAAGGACACCTCCGGGGCCGACGGGTCGTACACGCTGGTCTCCGGCAACACGGCGATCCTGCCTTCGCAGAGCGTCCGATCCATGGACTTCCGCAACGGCGTTCTGGAAATCAACTTGGGCCGGTCTGCCTCCGTGAAGGTCGATGTTTTCGACACCAAAGGGGCTCGCCTGAACGGCGACGTGTTCCGGAATACCGCCTCGGGCATCTACCGTATGGACTTCGCGAAGATGGCCTTAGGGGCCGGATTCTGTCTGATCAAGGTCACTGTCGACGACCAATCCAGCACCTTCCGCTACGCCCCGATGGTCGGTTCGTCGGGAATTGTCGGGTCCAGCTTCGCGCCGCTGTCCGGCGCTCTGGCCCGCGTGGCAGCCGCCACCGACTCCATCAAGGTGACCGCAAGCGGGTACAAGTCCAAGACCGTGGTGGCCACTTCGCTCACCTCGACCATCAATATCACGCTCGACACCAACAATTCCTCCGACCGGTGGGGCGGCCTGAACAATGCCCCGATCAAGAGCGCGGGTTGCGGCAAGGCGTCGAGCGCCCTCCCCAAATCCGGCACCTACAAGATTTCCACGGTTTCAGGCCGAGGGGAATTCATCATCAACATCCCGACCAACTACGACAAGGACAAGCCCTACCGCTTGATCTTCGGCAACCACTGCATGGGTGGCAGCGCCATCAAGGTGGCCGGTACCGACAATGGACAAGACCAGACCGCCCACTTCTACCACATCAAGACGCAAGCGGACAAGGAGAACATCCAGAATATCTACGTGGCCATGCAGGGAGACGGGGGCGGCACCTGGAGCCTACCGAATGACGCGAAGTTCTGGAACGACGTCCTGGTTCACGTGGAAAGCAATCTGTGCGTCGATACCACGCGCGTCTTCGTCACGGGATTCAGTTTCGGTGCCATGTTCTCGTATGTGCTTTCCAACACCTATCCGGAAAAAATCCGGGCCGTGGCCACCTATGCTCCGGCCAACTACAACATGACTCAGCCCACCAACAGGAAGATCCCCATCGCCTACTACCAGACGACCGGCACCACCGATGGCACCTGCCCCTGGGTCAACAACGACGCGCAGAAGACGGGCGGGAAATATTGCCTCCTGCAGCACATGGAAGACAATGGCTGCACGTCCACCGCTGCGGACATCAAGCTGGCAACCAGCGGCACGCATGTCACCAACGATTTCAAGGGATGCAAGGAAGGCTATCCGGTGAAGTTCAGCTCCTTCCAAGGCGGACACGTGACCTTGCACACGGATCCGGGTACCACCGGAAGCTGGATCGAAAAGGAAGCCTGGGCGTTCTTCAAGCAGTTCTGAGGTTCGTCGGGGATCGTTCCCCGCTGCGGCTTGTGGCGGGGTGGTTCATTGACGACAATTCTTGTCTTCACGCGACAGCTCGCTGGAAATCCAACGGGCATGGTTGCCGTACATGACGGAGTTCCTGGCCAACACGGCATTCCCCGTTCTTGCCGCGTAATCCTCGGTCCATTCGGCGATGGCCTGCAAGCGGTCGCGCATCGTCCGCAGCAGATCGGCGCAAGTGAAGCGAAGGGATGGATCGCCCTTGGCGTACGCATCCAAAAATTGTCCGAGGCGCGTTTCGATTTCCCAACGGGAGAAGGGCGGGATGTCGTCGAATTCGTCGATGGCGACGGGCGGCAGCACGGGAACATACCGGTAGGCGGTGTACGCCATGTCCCAAAGGCGGCTGCCAGGAGCGCACAGGTCGAAGTCGATCAGTCCGACCATGGAGCCATCGCGGAACACGCAATTGTACGGCGCGAAGTCGTTGTGGCAAACCACCTCGTGGACGGTTTTTGTCTCCATGCTCCAATTCGCGTCTCGAAGATCGAACCCGAGCGTGGCATCGTGCCAATCCCGCAGATGGCCGGCGACCTGCCGGACCACCGCCTCGTTCCAGATCCAATGCGGCATGTCGTGCGGAACCTCGCCAAGGATGTACGAGAGGATCTCCGTCGACCCCGAGATGCCTTTCGGCTCCGGGACCCAGCCGATTCCCGCCGACCGCACATGCCGCAACAAGCGGTGGATGGTGGGCGTGGAATCGGTCGCCTGCCGATGGACTTCGTCCCCGAACTTTCGAGGGGAGTTCATCAATGCCGCCGCGCAGGATTTCGCCGTCGTTGGGTTCCATGGGGGGAGTATACCTACGGTGCGGATTCGAGCAATTTCATTGGAGGATGGGCGTTTCTATTTCCGAGAAAGTTGCGAAAGCCATTCCTTCGACTTCGCATCGCCCATCTGCGAAGCCTTTCGCAGATGCTCGATCGCCTTGGCCGAGTCGCTGGCCGTCTTCATCTCCAGCCGCATGGCCGCCGCGT
>JBDKGS010000130.1:0-11557 GCA_039798065.1 Fibrobacterota bacterium
CTGCAAAGGAGAGGGAAGCCCCGGATGGCGGGGCTTCGGGGTTTCGTCCTTCTTGCCGAACAGCTTCCCGAACATGGAGTCTCCGATACATGCTAAATGAGATGAGAATCTTGCCAACGTTGGCTTCACCTCAACGGCCCGCCCTTCGATTTACCCTGCTGCGCAGGGCACTCAGGGAACGTCGGGATGTGTCAAACCGCTTTGGTGAACTCCAATTTCGGCCCGCTCCCTGAGTGTTCCGCCTTTACTGCGGAATGTATCGAAGGGCGGGCCGACGGTAGCCGGTTACGCCGTCGGCTTGCGGAAACGAGCCAAGACGTCCTGGGCGCTGGAGGCTCCCGGAGTGATGCCGGCCTTGCGCAACTTCTCTTCCAAGCTGGAGTCGGATCCTTCCTTGGCGAGCTGGTCGGCGGCCTGGATCTTGGCCTGCTGCTCGGCTTGGCGAACCTGCAGACGGTCCAGGCTTTCCAGCGCCGAACCCACCTTGGAGCTGGCGCCCACATTGGCCTGCGAAGCCGCGCGCTGGGCGCGGATCACATGCTCGCGCGCCTTCACCACATCCACCTTCACCTTGAGCCGCTTGATGCGGTCGTCGGCTTCGGAGATGGCCTTGCGCAGGCTCTCGATGGAGGCGTCGTATTCCTTCACCAGACCTTCGTCGGTGAGAATCTCGCTTTCCAAATCGGAGATCTTGGTGGCGACTTCGGTGGCGAGAACCTCGTCATTTTTTGACAAGGCGGCTTCCACGTAGCCCAGGTATTCCTTGTTCTTGGCTTGCTTGCCCGCGAGCTTGTCGGCGGTGAGCTGGCGCTTGGCCATCACCGAGGCGAGGCTATCGCGCGACTTGCGCATCTCGGCGTCGGCGTCGCGGATTTCCTGGTCCAAGATGGTGAGAGCGTTGGCGTCCACGATGGATTCGCCGGCTTCGGAAGCGTGGCCGCGAACGGCCGTGAAGATTTTGCTGAGGATGCCCATGATGATTCTCCTTTAGGCTTTCAAGAAGTGACGGAAGGTTTCGGCGATGTCGAGCACGCTGTGGCCCAGCGCTTCGATTTCGTAGGCGATGTCTTCGGGGGTCGACTGGGCGCGCAAGGCGCCGTAGGCGACATAATTTGTCTCGCCGTCTGCCGAGCGGTCCAGCGAGATGTTCGCCAAACCGAAGAGCTTTTCGGAGAGCATGACCTGGCGATTGAACAAGGCCGTGTCGCGGACCTTGGTTTCGGGCCACAAGAAGGCCTGCGCGATGATGACGTCGCCGGCGATGGCCACCACGATGGGCAATCCGCCAAGGTCGTTCAGCCGCAGCTCCAGCACGGGGTCGATCCCGTCGACCAAGGCCACGTCGACGTCCTTGCCCTTGAACTGCTCCGCCAAAGCATCGCGGAGTGCTTGCGCGTTCTCGATTTTTTGCGTCATGGTCATAGGTCCTTCTTCAATGAGGATGCGGGTCCCCGGCCTCTGCAGCGACTTGGTCACCGCGGAAAGCAACAGGGCATGTTCCGGGAGGATCCAGGCGTCTTTGCGAACCAAGCCGTGTTCCGCCATACGTTCGCGGAACAGCTTTTGGTACTCGGCTCCCGTGGCGCGTTGTTTTACCGGTTTCATGTTACCGGTAAGATATACTGGTCAAATCAAAAAAGCAAATGCTGCAACGGAAAAGCATCAAAGTGGCCGGAGCGACCGCAGGAAAAGCCCGATTCCAGCGCCCAAAACCCCCAGAATGAACAGCATTTCCAACAAGTTCATGGGCCGCATCATGAAGTGCAGACTGGTGATCACCCCAAAGACAATGGCCGCCACCGAACCCAAGAGCAGGCCCCAACCCCAAATCGATTTCCCGTTGAAGAAGATCCCGACGATCCCGACCAGCGCCGCCACCAGGAAAACCCCCGCCGGTATGACCGGGCCGCTGGTGTACACGGGGAAAAGACCCAATCCCATGTGGAAACCGCTGGTCACCACGATGTTGCGCAGCAGCAGGTACAGCCCGGCGCCCATCAGCGCAAGTCCGCCAAAAAACGACCCAGCCCCTCCACGGGTGCCTCCGGCATCTTGGATCTTCATCGCGCCTCCGTATGTGAGCGGGTATCGCTCGCCTCAAGGAAATGATAGTGACCCTTCGTGCCAAGGGCCGATGGCGCAGGTGCAGCCGTTGCAATCGGGCGCCTCCCCGGCAGTCCCGACAAAATCTGACATAAGCCGGGGATCGGGCTGTCGTGAACCGGGCCACCTCCGGTGTCCCGGCCCTGCCGGGCGTCCATCCCTGGCGCGCGAGCGACCACATGCCATGTCCCCTCCCGAGTCGGGAGGGGTGCCGGGGTGGGTTGGAGCAAGGCCACCCTCCCGAGTCGGGAGGGCAGGGGAGGGTTGGTTCATCGAACGATCCCTGGCGCGTGAGCGCTTGCTTTAAAAACGAGTTTGCCTTTTGCGTTTCATTGTATTAGCTTGAACTAGTACAAAGAGGTGCAAACATGGATGTTTCGATCGACGAGAGCAGCGCGATCCCGGTCTACCGCCAGTTGGTGCAGCAGGTGGTACGGGCCGTGTTGGATGGACAACTGGCAAACCCCGATCCACTTCCCACGATCCGGCAGCTCGCCGCCGATCTGGACATCACCCCCGCCACGGTCGCGAAGGTGTACCAGATCCTGGAGGGCGCCACCATCATCGCCACGGCCGGGCGGCGCGGCACGTTCGTGCACGAACAGGCGCGCGAACATGCGATGCGGTATTTGCGCCACGAAATGCAAAACCAGTTCCGCGAATTCCTGGGCGAGCAGATCGCGAACGGAATCCCCCCCGCCGAACTCAAACGGTTCGTCCTGACAGAACTCGCCGATTTCACCCGGAGGAAGCCATGATCCAGTCGATTTCTGTCGCCATTCTCCAGATCCTCGCCTTGTCCTGGATGGGCTATGCGTCCTTGGACATCATGCGCAAACAAACCATGGCCAAGAACATGCCGTGGGTGCTGGAGCACCCCGACTTCCTGCGCCGCCACCACCGCGCCGATTCCCGATGGCTTGTGTCCCTGTCCGCGGTGTGCATCGCGCTGGTGGTGGCGGGCCCTTGGGTGTTTCCGACAATTCTTGTCGTTCATGTCAAAAACGCCGCGATTCTCGCGGTGGTGAGCGTTCTGTGCGTCGTCCATCCATTGCAGGAAAAACGAATCGGAGATTCCATCCCCAAGATGATGCAACGCTCGGCGTCGCTGCGTAAACGGAGCACCGGCGACTACGCCCCGAAGTGGTTGCGGTGGAGCGCCGACGGAGCCTTTGCCGCGATGTGCCTGGCGTTCGGCGTGACATTTCTTGTCGGATCGGTTCCGACGTCGTTCGCCTTGGCCGTTGGCATTTCCATCGCGGTCGCCGCAGTTTCGATGGGCTGGGGGCGGTGGGCGGCGATCTCCGAAAAATCGCCCCACTTCCAGCAAGTTCGCATGGTGTCCGACAAGGACCTGAGCGAGAACTACCGGCGTTTCGCGGTGCGATTGATGTTGATCCTGCAGTTGTACATCGTCGGTTTTCTGGCCTTGATCCTGGTCTTCCAAATCCAAGGAACGCCGCTTGTGCAAAACCCCTTCCAGGACATGCTGGCCAACTGGCTTGGTGAAGCGAACGGTCATCCTCCCGTCTTGAGCTACGCGCAGTACGACGTGGTCCTGTCGCTGGCCACAATCCCCCTCTTCCTGTACATCCCCTTCAACCAGGCGTTCGCCGACATCCGCAAGATCGATCTGCTCGGACTCGTCCAAAAGGAAACCCCATGAACTTGACAATCCTTGTCGCGCTGGCGGGATTCGCCGCCGATGCACAACCAGCCGATTCGCTGTCTCCCGACAAACGGCGCGAACCGAAAATTGTCGTGGACTTCCTTCCTTCCCCGTTCCAACTGGCGGGAGATCTGGGCGGCGAGTGGTTGTTCTGGCCGAGTCGAGGAATGGGGGTTTGGGCCAGCGCTTCGGCGGGCCGTGGCAATAATTGGCTGGCCGGTCAGGACAACGACTACGAGACCTACCAGGCGGGACTGACGTGGCATCCTTCGGGGCTGATGCGCTCGAAGGCCCTGTATGTGCGGTATTGCCAGACGAACAGCGAACAAGGGGTCGCCGACGAATTCGATGTCGTCCATAGGCTGCGCTACGAAAGTTCGCAGGTGCGTGTGGGCATCTTGGGGCGGGAACATGCCTGGAAGCGTTTGGGGCTGTTCTGGAATGCGGGACTTGGAATCAAGGCGGGCACGTCGCGGACGGAGTGGATCGGAACGGTCCCAAAGGATGGCAAATCCATCGCCGCCCTCACTCGCCTGGTGGGATACCTGGACCTGGGTTTCGGCTTGAGCTGGGAGCTCTGAGTCGGTGCGAAGAGCCATGGCTCGCCTGGAGATCAACAGGCGATCCGTGATCTCTTCGGTTTGACAGATTTTGACGATTGCGAAATCCGAGACTCGGACACCGTGTTGGCTGAAATCGAATTCAGTGTTGGTAGATGAGCCGCACGCCGTAGGTCGGACCGAAATCCTTGCCGTTGAATCCGTCGTTGGATTTTTCCAGGACGATCTTCCAGATCCGCAGCCGCGTGTATTCGAACAGCTCGGCCATGTTCGTACCCTCGTACGACACGAACATCCCGGAAGTGGCGAGATATCCCGCTTCGCCCGCGATGGGAACGCCGAAAAGGCTGCTCGAAAACCCAAGCGCCATCTGGTGGTCCAGGTACTGGGTGGTGGTTGCGGGAAAATACCGGGCTTTCCCAAAACCGAATTTGGGAGCGTTGCGAAGTAGGCCAACTTGCAGGCCTGCGTCCAATAAAATGCGGGTGCCATGGATGTCGAGCAACTCGAACCCAGCGATCCCGAATCCCATGTGGAGATCGACGACGATGTTGGACAATTCGGTGCCTGCCAGGAAATAACCGGGGTTGGAGCGAGGGCGCAGGATCATCGCGACACCGGCCGCGGCCAGTGGACCTTCCTCGACATTCCATCGCGGAACGGGTGGGTCTCCGTTGCGCTTGTGGGTGTACTCGTTTTGGAGAAATTCGGTGAGCCCGTCGTTGGCGATGCCAAGCCCCAGATTCCCCACCACCGTGGTCGTGCACGACTCCCACGATTTCCATCCGAGACTGTGTTGTGCGGAGAGCAGGTTGAAACCGATCGTGCTGTGGTACCAGGAACTGTCGGTGCCGCGCTTCGATCCGTAACGCGATGTGTCGGGATCGAATTCCGTGAATTGATGAAGGTCCAACGACACGCTTGGACCCGATCGGAGCTCCGGCACGATCCTTCCTCCCCAGAATGGAAGGAGGACGTTCGCGAACAGGGGAGCGGCGCACAAGAGCCAAGTCAGACATATTCTGACAAGGCGGACGATTGGACAAAATTCTTCCGTCAGGGGAGCGCTACGTTCCACAGCGATCCATTTCCCAACACGTAGATCTTTTCCTTGAACCAGGCGATGGAGGTCAGGTTGTCGGGTCCACCCTGCACCTTGTGCGGAACGCCAGTCGCCGTGGGTCGCGAATAGGAAAGGATTCCGCCAACGCCCAGGGCCAACGAGTCGAGATCGAGGTGGCTGCCGATTGATCCGTAGGGCAGGACCGACCATCTGCCTGTGACAGATACTGTCCGCACAGGGATTTTGAGGAACATCCGGGAGTCGTCCCAGAAGGGCTTGAACCAACTGGCCCACGATCCCAGGATCCATTCCCCTCCAGGGCCTTCCAGGAGTCGATGCGTAGGCGTGAAGAAGGTGCTGTAGGTGAAGAGATTGAGGTTCCGATCTCCTTCGACGAGCACCAGCCCCACGGAATCCACAAGGAGTAGGGCCTGTTGGATGGTATCGCCGGCGGCGGCGATGGTGTTGGAATCCACGCGACCGCTGGCATCCATCGTGAAGATCCGCAGGGAATCCAACAGATCCTGTGCGATCAACGGCGAAGGAAAGACGGCCTTGCGGCCCGAGACCACGCCATCCACCCAGCGCAGCGAGCCACCGTGGGAGACCGCGTTGACCAGTCCCATGTCAGAATTCTGTGACGCGAACCGCGAAAGCAGAAGACTCCAGCTGTTGCCGCCATCGACCGATTTCCACACCGCGTTCCTTCCGACGCTGTCCTGCCCAAAGCCCACCAGGCTGCCTTCCAATGTGTCGAGCCGCACCATGCCCACAGGGGCCGTACTGGTAACCTTGATCCACGAGGCCGGAAGTTGCGCGACCATGAGCGGACTGCGCAAGGTGGCGGACCAGGAATTCCAACGGTCGCCTTCCTCGCCCTTCTGCCCGACGACCCTCACGAAGTACCTGACGTAGCTGGTATCCACGAAGAGGCCTTTCGACGCCACGCCTATCTTCGCCACGGGGAACGCCGTGTCCACGAATCGGGTGGTTCCGGAGTCGACCGTTCCCAGGTAGGTTTCGTCGAAGGAATTCCTGGAGGTACCTCGGTAGACCCGGTATCCTTTCACGATCGGCGACGTGGATGCGTCCCACTCCAGCTCCACGATCCCGCCCAGGCTGTCCCATGTCCCGACAATTCCTGTCACGATGGGAAGTCCGGTGTAGACGAGTTCGATGGACCCGACATCGGTGACGGAATCTGGTCGCACCAGCGCGGTCTTGAAGGTGCTGGTGTATTCGGATCGGTCGGTTCGGCTCACCAGGGTGTGGCTGCCGGCCGGAACTCCCGTCAGCAGGAAAGTGCCGGAATCGTTGTCGATGGTCCGGAAGAACCCGGTGCCCACCAATGCCACCCAGGCGATCTTCGGGTCGTCCTGGGGTTGCACTTTGATTTTCCCTTTGATGGATCCGGTGGGACGCAGCGTGTCGGAGGGAACGTTCACCTTCGCACCGTCGGAATAGACCGAATCCACGAAGCTGGCACTGCCCGATTTGTCCGTCACCAAAAGCGAGTAGTATCCGCGCGGCAGATCCTTGAGTTCGACTTTGCCGTCGCGGTTGGTGTAGGCCACGGTTTGGGGTAGGGAATCGACGCTGCCGACCGCGAACACCGTCACGGTGGCGTTGGACGCTTTCTGTCCGTCGGGAAGCACGAAGGAGCTGGTTTCGTCGTTGGTTCCGCTGTGGTCGTTCTTCGCGGTTTTCGAGTCCATCAGGTCGCAGGATTGGAGAAGGCCGCTTGCGAGGACAGCGACAAGCCATCGGATGTTCATGGGGTGGCCTTTCGAGTGAGGGGAATGAAACTGAGTGTGAATTGCGCGACTCGGTTGGGTGTGTCGGGGTCGCGGTGGACAATGGAACGCAGCTCTTCGCGAAACCGTTCGATGCGTTGCAGGATCATTTCCCAACTCGAATCCGACACCGAAATGGTGTTCGAGAAGGTGCGCCGGTCGGGCGATGGAGGCATCAAGAGACTGCATTGCGCGAGTTCGAGCTGTTGGATCTGCAGTTGCCGGACCAGTTCGTTGCGCGAGCTTTCCGGTGTGGCCAGATTGCGGGTGGTGGGCTTGAGGAAACCTTTGGCGTTTTTCGCGATCAGGCCCAGTTCCAAGAGCAGCTCCAGAGAAGCTTTGGCTTCGCCGGGGGTGATCGGTGGAGTCAGATCCTTGGCGATCACGCCGGGTTCGTCGCCTTGGTAGTCGGAGATCTCCAGCAGCGCACGGATGGCCCCGTTCCACCAATGGCGGTAGTACAGGTAATGCTGCAGTTCCAGTCCGTGGCGAGGGGTCTTGTTGAGAGCCACCAATTGATCGAAGGACAATTCCCGGTCTTCGGGGGTTTGGGCTTGGTTGAAACGAACCAGCACCCGGAAATAGCGGGCTTCGTCCTTGTCCAGCGACAAAACCAGGATGAACCGATCCAGGAAGGTTCCCGAAATCCGCTTTCCAGCGAGGATATCTGTGAAGTAGCTGCGCGTGCGCGGAAGTCCGAGCTGGCGCGAGACCTCGCTTTTGGAGAATTCGGGATCGGCGGCTTGGCGAGCGCAATGCCAGTCGGTCAAGTAGCGCCGGAAATCGTTGTAGTCGTAAGGGGATGGCAGTTCCATGTCACAAACCTACCGGCTGAACAGAGCGGGCGCAACCATTTGAACGAGCCTAATTTGTAGTACGCGATATATTCACGTATGCCAACAGCATCATTGATTTATCAGGTTCATTTAAGAATCGATGTACTACAGAAGATGTTCGCTGGCAGCCAAATCGCCCAACTCGATTTGTCACCAGACAAATTCCGGAATCCTCGATGCGAACCGGGGTGAATCCTCCCGCTTTTTTGGGGGTCGTATCGGCGTTGTCGGGGGCGCGTGCACTGGTTTCACGAATGTGGCATGATTGGCACGGTCATTGAAATGCAATGTTGGCAATCCCCGGAACTGGGGTAGACGCCACACCCCACTCCCTCTCAACTAGGAACAAACCATGAAGACCAAGACCCTCGCCGCCACCTTCGCTTTCTTCGCTGTTGGACTGCTGCATGCGCAGACCCCTGCCGGACAGGATACGTCGGCCGCTCGCCACGAGCGCAACCAGGAGCGCAAGGAAATCAAGGACGATCGCAAGGAACTGCGCCAGGACAAGGCCGAGCTGCGCGAAGATCGCGCCGAACGCCGCGAAGACCGAGCGGAGCTGAAGGAAGACGCCAAGGCGCTCAAAGCCGAGCACGCCGAAGTGAAGGCCGATCGCGCCGAGCTCAAGTCCGATCGCAAGGAACAGCACCAGGCTGTGAAGGAAGTGCGCGAGGGTCGCGAGGAGCTGCGCGAAGATCGACACGAAGTCCGCGAAGACAAACGCGAAATCCGCAAGGACCGCGCCGAGCTCAAGAAGGATCGCAAGGAGTCGCGCAAGAACCACAAGTGATCGATGCGGGTCGTCGTGACGGATTCTGGCACCACGATCCGCTCGCGGCACGCATGAAAAAGCCCTCGATCCGCTGTGGAGTGGACCAAGGGCCTGGAATCAAGCTGACGGATTTTGACTCAAATCACCAGGTGCCGATTCCGGCCCAGCCGGCGAACGTGCCAGCGGTGGTGTGCACGCAGGCGTTGCCCGACATGCCGACGCCGCCGGTGGGACCCCAGACGGCCTGGGTGCCGTTGACGAAGATCTGCTTGTCGGTGGTGGCGTCGCCCGGGGTATTCCAGACGCCGCCGGTCACGCCGGTGATGCTGAAGCATTCGGCGCCTTGCGCCAAACCTTGTCCGCCGACCGGGCCGGTGAGGAGGCTCGGGACGATGCCATCGGGGCAGTAGCCGCCGCACGCGCCGCAGTTGCAGTCCTGGGCGCACGATGTGCAGCCTTCGCCAGCCTGACAGATTCCGTCGCCACAGCTGCTGAGCGGTTTCACGGTCCAGCGCATGCCAGCCGAGGCGGGGTCGAAGCTCTTGGCGGCGACTTCCGCTTCGCGGGCGATGGCGGGGGTGGCGGCCAGGACGCGACCGTCGTGCTTGGAAACCAGACGCACGAGTCCGGCGCCGGCGTCGAAGGCCTGCCAGGACTGGTTGTCGCGGCCATCGCAAGCGCGTGCCACGATTCCGTCGCGGGTCGCGGTCAGACAGAAACTGTCAACGCTCAACGTGGCCCATCCGGTGGTATCGACCCAAGCGGTGAAGTTCTGCGTCGTACGGCGATCGCAGAGGTCCAGCAAGGTCAGCGATCCGGCCGATGTCAGGCACAAACCGGCGCTGTCGCCGGCGGAGAGCGTGTAGGTCTTGCCGGTGGCGAACACCGACTTGGCCTCGGCGCTGGCCAGCGGGAAGCGACGCGCGATGGGCACGATCTGCGGGCGGTGGTGGCGGGACGACCAGACGATTTCCGTCTCTTCGGCGTTTCGGCCCGAGGCCTCGATCACCACGGGCACGACCTGTCCTTCGGTCAGGTGGATCGAACGGAAGGCTTGGCCGCGGCGTCCACCCACCACGAGCTTGCCGTCGACCCAGACCTTGACGTCGTCGCCGCGTCTGGCGTCGAACTCGTAGGCGTCGCAGCGGTCGGGCTTGAGGAAGCCGCTGTAGCGGACGGATCCTGTCTCGCGGCGGCGGTCGCAGCGCGACCAGCGCTTGTGGTGGCGGTCGCGAAGATCGTAGATGCTCGAATCGATGCCCAGTCCCACGAGGTGCTGGAAACGTTCGTCGGAGTAGACTTCGGCCAACAAACCTTTGCCCGGGGCGTCGGATAAGGCTTGGACGTTGGGCGTGTTGCCCGACATGGTCATGAGCCCGAACAACTGCCACGCGTTGTTGTAGTAGTCGTATTCGCCAATCGGCTCGGCGGTGGCCTTCGAGACGTCGTAGGCATCCTGCGCGGTGCTGTTGGCCTGGTTGGAGGCCGCGCCGCAGGTGGAGCCGGGGTTGATGGCCGAATCGGCCGCCCAGATTCCGGTGCCGGCGTTCGCCGAGAAGAACGCGTTGAGGCCCCAGGGCCATTCGGTGGTGCCGTCCATCAAGTAGACGGGCTTGATGTTGCGCGCGCCCACCTGCTTGAAGAAGCCGCCCATTTCGTTCATGGTCTCGTTGGACTTCGGGGTGTTGTACCAGATTTTGTCCAGCGCGATGCGCCAAGCCACGCGTGCCGCGTCCCAGCCGAACTGGTCGTAGTCGGTGTTGCCCGCGAAGGGCATGACAGGGGCTCCGGTGGAGTCGGTCCAGTTGTACACCAGCTTGGAGCACTGGCCGTGGTTGGCCTGCACCGCGTCGATGTTCTGGTAGGCCCGGTCGGCCACGATCTTCCAGCGCGATCCGCCTTCGAAGGCGTCGAACACGCGGTAGTGTCCGGGGGAGTAGTACGACGGATTGAGGGTGGGGGCTCCCCAGTTGTTGCCGGAAAGCAGGTACCCCGACGGGGTCACTTCGTACTTGCGGATGTTGTCGAGCGTGGTTCTGGCGTCGGCGCAGTAGTCGTGCGCACCGCGCTTCCAGGCTCCCGATTTCACCTTCTTGCACGCGAACACCAGCGCGAGCGCGGCGTCCTCGTCGGCGTCGGTGGCGGCTCCGCCCGCGTCGATGCCGCAGGGAAGGTTGTTCTCGTCGATGCACCATTCCATCAGGCCGACCTTGCCCTGGTTCGCCCAGCCCTTGTAGTAGGTCCAGAGGTTGTCAAAAAGTGTCTGCTCGTCGAAATACGCCGAGAAGAACATGCCGTAGGCTTGGGCCTCGGAGACCGTGGTCAGGTACTTGCCTCCGGTCGCGTCGGTCTTCCAGACGCGCTTGCCGCCCACGGTTCCCACCGAAAGCTGCACCGGCGAAAGCGGCGACGGGGTGACGTGGCGGTCGCGCCAGGCGACCCACTTGGCGTGGATGTCCTCGGGATTGGCGTCGATGCCGCGACGACAGGAATTGTCGGTGCAGTAGGGCCAGCAGATTCCGCTTGCCGGGTAGCGGCAGTCGGGACCGGTCGTGAACGCTTGGGCTGCGAGGGTGGTTGTCGAAATGCCGACGACCACCTTGAGCAAGGTGCCGAAATGTTTCATTCTGCGGGTGTCCAGTTGTTTTGGGTGAATTGGCTCAAACTTCACTCGGAGCGGTCTCCGGCGGAGAATCCGCTGGAAATCGAACGTCGTGGAGTTCCCGGGTGAACGGGAATTCGCGCTCCGGGTATCGCGCCC
>JBDKGS010000131.1:0-11528 GCA_039798065.1 Fibrobacterota bacterium
GACGATTTGGCTTCGTCCTTGACTTCGTGCTTGGTCATCTTGAGGTCGTCGAACCAGGTCTTCTTCTGGTAGATGAAATCCGCGATGCCGAGGACGGTGAGGATCAGCGACATCTTGATCACCGCATGGAAAGCCAAGTCCGCCGTGAACGACGCTTGTGCGACGAACGGCCATCCGGCCATTTCCAGGAACGCTCCCCTGTTGTCCCAGACGATGTCGAATCCGATCACCGCGACCACCCCCATGCGCACCACGCTCTTGAGCAGTTCTACCCAGGATTTGGTTCCGAAGATCTTGGAGAGCGAGAACTTGAACGCCTTGGAAAGGTCGAAGCCGATGGTTTCCATGTTGATCCGGAATCCGACGGTGTAGATGCTCAGAGCGGCGATCGCCACCGCGATGGGGATGGCGATGGGCAGGATCAGCTTGAGGACGAACAGGATGCCTGGCGCCCCCCAGGCCGACACGGTCTCGTCGTGGATGCGCCATGTCGGGATCGCGCGAAAACATTCCGTCATGAGCGTGGAGAAGGATTTCATCATCCCCGCACCGGTCATCCAGATGGCGATGGTTGCGACAAAAAGTGTCAAGGCTTGCTGCAGGTCCTGGGTGCGCGGGATCTTGCCGTTCTTGCGCGCCTCGTCCATGCGCTTGTCTGTCGGTTTCTCCGTTTTCCCGTCGTCTTCGGCTGCCATTCCTTCACCTCATCCTGACGAGGAGCGTGCCGGTGGCGCGGAAGACCTCGTCCTGCCAGCCTTGGAAGACACCCAGCACGAAAGGGAGGCTCAGGCCCGTCAGGGCGCAAGCGATGATGACCTGGAGCGGCATCACCACAAGCCAGGTGTTCATGGACGGCATGATGCGGGAGATGACCGACATGGTGAGCGTGAGGGTGAGCAGCGCCATGAGCACCGGTCCGGACATCTGGAGGCCGAGGAGGATCGAACGCACCACCAGCGCCGACGCGTCCGGAAGGATGCGTGACGCTTCGAGGTGGGCGTTGCCCAACGGAATCTGTCGGAAGGAATCGGCCATGGCGGCGACCAGATGCGCGTGACCGCCCGCGGCCAGGAAGGTGACCGTGGCCGAGATTCCCAGAAATTGTCCGAACAGGTGGGTCGATTCCCCGGTGGTGGGATCGAAAAGCTCCACCATCGAGAAGCCCGCCTGCATGTCGATGACGGCTCCGGCGAATTCCATCACCTGGAAGATGAGACCGAAGGCCCAGCCTGCGATGAGGCCTACCGCGGCTTCGCGAAGGGCCAAGGACGCGAACCCCCAGACGGAATCCGGCATCGTGGCCACGGTCCTGGGAAGGGTGGGGAAGATGCACAGCAGCAATGCCAGGGAAATGCCAGCCTTCACCTGGCTTGGCAACGACTTGCTTCCCATCACGGGCAGGAGCGCGACCATCGACGCGATGCGCACCATCGCGAGTCCGGCGAGCTGGATCTGCCCCGAGGCGAGTCCAGCCAGGTTCTCGAGGACGGTTGTCACGCGTGGACCTGTTTGAACAGCGAAATCATGTGGACGAAGTAGTCGCGGAAGACGTGGATCATCCACGGGAAGGCGAACAGCGTCATGAAGCCGCCTGCGACAAGTTTTGGCAGGAAGGTGAGTGTCGCTTCCGAGATGGACGTGGCCGCCTGCAGGATCGACAAGAGCAGACCGACCACGAGGGTGACCAGAAGGATGGGGGCGCAAAGAAGGAGCGCGACCCACAAGGTTTCGCGAACCAGGGCGATGATGTCGGTCTCGCTCATGGCGCCGTCACCGGAAGCTTGCGACCAGGCCCTGGGTGACCAGGGTCCATCCGTCGACCAGCACGAAAAGGATGAGCTTGAGCGGAAGGCTCACCATCACCGGAGGCAACATCATCATGCCCAGGCTCATGAGCACGGAGGCCACCACCATGTCGATGACGAGAAACGGCAGATAAATCAAAAAACCGATAATGAAAGCGGTCTTCATCTCCGACATGACGAAGGCGGGGATCAGGACCGCGTTCGGGATGTCGTCGGCCTTGGCTGGTCGGGGGCCCTTCGAGACGCGAACCATCACGGCGAGTTCGTTCTCGCCGCACTGCCGGAGCATGAACTGGCGCATGGGCTTCATGGCCAGATCCAGGGCTTCCTTGTACCCGATCTGCTGCGACATGTACGGTTGCACGGCCTTGTCGTTGATTTCCGTGATCTGAGGTTGCATCACGAACCATGTCAGGAGGATCGAAAGCCCCATCACGACCTGGTTGGGAGGGACGGTCTGCGCACCCAGCGCGCGCTTCAGGAAGCCCAGGACTACCGCGATGCGGGTGAACGGGGTCATCAACATCAAGATGCCCGGGGCCAGGGTGAGGATCGTCATCAAGAAGACGATCTGCATGGTCACCGAAGCTTCCTGGGGTGTTTTCGCCTGGTCGAACCCGATGGTCACCTTGGGCATGACCTGTGCATCGACCGGGATCGCCGCAAGGAAAAGCGCGGCGAAAAGCAAGTATGGAAGCCATTTTCGCCACAAGCTCACGGGGTCTCCTCCCTGCGTGGGGCGGGCTTTGGGGCCCCACCGCGGAATTTGTCCATCAAGGTGTCGAGCGTGGCCGCGAAATCCCGGATGGGGGTCTTGCCATCGCCCGATTCGGCCACGATTTCGGCGGCGTCGTTGCCTTGGAATTCCGAGAGCAGGGTTGCCGACGATCCCGCGAAGGCCACGGCGACCACGCGGTTGTGCAATCGAAGCAGGGCGACATGCCTGCCGGGTCCGACGGATTTTGACTCGAGCAGATCGATCATCCCCGCTCCGGTTCCGGGTTCGCCGCCGCGTTTCCTGCGGGCGCGCTGGGTGAGAAACACCATGGCGAACGCCGCGGCGCCTAGCACGGCGAGGCTTGCGAACACTTGAACGATCAAACCGAAGAGGGATGGTCCCTTCACAGGCGATTCGTCGGGAGTCGGTTGACCCGAACCCTTGTCCCATGCGGCTTGCGCCGCGGCCAGTTTGTCCTCGAGGCCGGAATCGGGCGTCATGGTGGCGCGAAGCGAATCGGCCCGAAGCCGAGAGGTCGTGCTGTCGACCGAGGTGGAGTCCACTTCCGGCGCGGCGAGCGCGAGTCCGCACGAAACCGCAACGGCTGACAAAATCCGTCGAAACTTCATCGGACAGGCCTCGCTCGTTCTTCGGGTGTCACGAGGTGGGTGATGCGGATCCCGAAATTTTCTTCGATCACGACGACTTCTCCTTGCGCGATCACCTTGTCGTTGACCACGAGATCCACCGGCTCCCCGGCCATGCGGTCGAGCTCGATGATGCTGCCCGGGCCGATTTCGAGGATTCTCCGGATGGACAGCTCGGTTTGCCCGAGTTCGATGGTGACTTCGATGGGCACGTCCAGGAGCCGCTGGACGGATGGGTCGTTGGAATCGATCCAGGAGGTTTGTCCGGTCGTTGTGCCAGGAAGCCCGGAACCCGGCTGCGAGCGTTGTGGTCCACCGCCGCCGGCAGGCATGGCGAAGGCTGGTTCCGGTTTCTTGGGGGTCGGAGGCACGAGCTGATCCAGAAGATCGGACAGTCCTTCCGTGAAGTCGTCGGGCTTGGGGAAATCCGATTGGCTGGACTTCGCATCGTCCAGCTCCAACAGCTTTTCCTGCAATGAATGCGAGACCACCACCGTCGAGGCGTGGATCGGGAAACCTTGGATGTCGATCTCGACAGGATACGCCGCCGAATCGGGTCCCGGTGCGCCTTCCTCGATCGAGGCCTTGAAGGACATCCTCTGTCCCCAGCGCTCGGATTGATTGCTGGAGAGCGATCCGGCCACCTGGTTTCCCAGTTCCTGGAGGGCGTCCTGGTGTTCGTCGCTCCAAGGCGCGGTGCCGTCGCCCATCATCATCAGGTCGGCCAGGATGGCGGCCGTCTCCTGGCTCATCAGCAGCGCGATTTCGGCCCCGACACGTTCTGTCAACGAATAGCGCACGGAGATCGCGGTGGGAGCGGGCGATCCGGGCAGACGTTCGCCCACCGACAGGTTGCAGGTGCGGCCCAGGGCCGTGCGCAGGGTGGATCTCGCAACGGTGCAGAACACGGCGGCGAGATCGTCGGCGAAGGAAAGATGCTCAGTCGACATCGCCTACCTCGCGTTCGATCAGGGAGGTGACCTGCACGCACTTGCGTCCGTGCAGTTGGCCGGGGCGGCAGAGGAATCGTGCCTTGCCGCCCGCCGCGAGGACCAGGTCGGATCGGGCGGACTTGTCCAGGATCAGGGTGTCTCCTTCTTGCAGCGACAGCATTTGACGCATGGAAAGACTCGTCTTGCCCAGCACGGCGCGAAGTTCCACAGGGGTGCCCGCGAGTTCGCGTTCCACGATCTTGCGGGTGTCGGCTGTGGCGCCACGGGTGCTGGAAATCCAGTTTTCGGCGGACAGGTTCCCCATCACCGGTTCCAGGAACATGTACGGCATGCACATGCTCATCAGGCCCGACGTGTGGCGCGACCGCAGTTCGAAGGAAATCAGGATGACAGTTTCCGACGCCGGTGCGATCTGCACGAACTGGGGATTGTTCTCGTAGCTCTCGATCTTGGGGTGGAAGATTCCCAGGTATTCCCAGGCTTCCTTCAGATCCAACAGCAGGCGCTCGACGATCTTGTTCATCACCGAACGTTCGATGTCGGTCAATTCCCGGTTGTACTGCATGGCCTTGCCGGGGCCCCCGAACAGGCGGTCGATCATGAAGAACACCAGCGACGGATTGATCTCGAAGATCGCGTTGCCCGTCAGCGGCTCCATCTGGAAGATGTAGATGCAGCTGGGGTTGGTCACGCTCATCACGAATTCGTTGTAGGTGAGCTGGTCGACGGATACGAGTTCGACTTCGATGAGCGTGCGCAGGTAGGACGTGAGCGTCGTGGACAGCACGCGCGAGAAACCTTCGTGGAGGTTCTGCAGCACCCGCATCTGGTCCTTCGAGACGCGATCGGGACGACGGAAGTCGTACAGGCTGACCTTGCGGTCTTCGTTGCGGGCCCGGTCGGCGCGCGAGCCTCCACCTACGCCGGCGAGCGGCGCTCCGGAAGCGGTGGATGTGGAAACCGGCGCGGGCGCGGCGGCGGGAGGGGGGCTGGAGCCTCCACCCACGGACGCCAACAGGGCGTCGATTTCCTCCTGTGAAAGAATGTCTCCCACGACGGGCTCCTACTGGACCAGCCACTCGGTGATGAGCACCGCGTTCAGCTGCAGCTTCTCGTGTTTGAGCAACTTGTTGACATCTTTTGTCATGAGCTTGGTCAAGGAATCCTGGGTCGCTGGATTGTTCACCATCTCGAAGGTGGCCGATGACAGGATCCGGTTCACCGTGGCTTCCACGCGCATCATCTGGGGCTCGATCTGCTTGGCCAGCTCCTTGTACTTCTCCGCGTCGTATTCCAGGCAGAACGACGCCTTCAGGTACCGCTTCGCTTCGGTTCCGGCGATGGTGACGGTTTTCGACAAGGGTTTTTCGACGCACTCGAGCTTCTTGGGCTTCTTCTTCGGAGCATCCTCGTCGCCCTCCTCGCCTTCGCCTTCTCCGTGGCCGTCCGCCTCGGCGTCGCCATGGGCGTCCCCTTCCTCGGTGCCCTCGCCGTCGAGCTTCGGCGCGTGCGTCTGTTTCTTTGCCGCACGATCGGAAACGCCGAGGAATCGCATGACTCCCACGGCGAGCCCGGCCTGGAGCCCCAGCACGACGACGACGGCGGCCAGCATCGGGACCAATTTCCGTCCACCGCCGGCAGGTTTTGTCCCCTCGGCGGCTTCGTCCTTCTTCTTCTCTTCCTTAGGTGCACCTGACATGTTTTGTCCCCTTGCGTCGTGCGATTGTACCGTAGGCTCGACGCGGACTCAAGGACTTTCAGACGTTTTCTGGCATCGACCCTTTAGCGTACCAGCCCGACAAGTTCCTGCAACAGGCTGTCCGAAGTCGTGATGACGCGAGCGTTGGCCTGGTAGCCGCGTTGGGTGGTGATCATCTCCGTGAACTGGCCGGCCAGATCCACGTTCGACATTTCCAGGGTTCCCGACTGCAGCGTGGTGGTGCTCTGGCTTCCGGGCCTTCCGAACACCGGATCGCCGGAATTTGCCGACTGCGAATAGACCGAGTCGCTCTCGTGCATGAGGCCCTGGGCGTTGGTGAAGTCGGCCACAACCACCTGCGCCAGCGATCGGGTGACGCCGTTCGAAAATTGTCCGGTGATCACGCCGTCGGCGCCGATCGAGATGTTCCGGAGCGATCCCATGGTGTGGCCGTCCTGGTTGGTCGCGGCGGCGGTGTTGGCCGCGCGGAACTGGGTCAGTCCCGCGAACTTGCCGGGACCGCCCGGATTCAGCTGGACCTGCATGATCTCGGCGCCGTTCTTGGGGTCGATGATGAGGCGGCTCGATTGGTCGTCGAAGGTGAAGTTGGCGACGGTTCCGTCGGTACCGAAGGCCAGCTTGCCCGAGCCACCGGATTGGATGGATTCGGTGCCCGCCACCGATGCCTTCCAGAACCATTCGTTCGGGACCAGCGACTTGGTGAAGGTCACGGACAAATTGTGGGAAAAGCCCTTGTTGTCGTAAGCGGTGATGGACGTGTTGACCTGGGCCGTGTCGCGGGCCGCTTGCAGCTCCTTGAAGCCCATGTTGGTGTTGAAAAAGTTGGGAGCGGGACTGGTGTTGTCCGAGTCGTCGGCGTGGATGGAAAGGTCGGTGAGCGAGAAGCTGGTTTCGGGCAATCCACGAATCACCAGCGAGCCGTCGGGGATGTTGTCGTCGGTGCCGGCGCCGTTCATGCTCACGGTTTCGTTGTTGGCGATGGTGCCGTCGTTTTGGGGCAGATGCAATTGGTTGCGAATGCCGGTGATGATGTCGTCCATGGTGGTGGTCGCGGCATGGTAGACCATTCCAGAGGCCACGGTCGAAGTTCCGCCCACGGCCCCCGAAAAATCGATGTTGTCCCCCTCCTGGAGTCCGGAATCGGCGCCGGTCAGAGGGTTGATGCCCAGGGGTTTGCCGTCGGCGCTGAAGACATTGGCGACCAGGTCTTCGCTGTTGGCCGGACGCAGGAAGGAATTTGTCTTCGATGCCGGGTTCCCCACCACCACGTTGGTGGGGAAATAGAAGGCGTCGGCAACGCGCGAGCTGGAAATGGGTCGACTGGATTTGACGTTGAAACGGCTGATATCGGACGTGACCGCGCTGAGTTCCAGTTGCCCGGTCGGCGGTGAGTCGGTGTTCCAAACCAATTGTGCGCCCGGGCTGAACGTGCTGAGGAATCCGACCATGCTGGTGCGGATGTTTTCCAGCGTGGTGGAGTCGTCGATGATCAACGTCTGGCTGACGCTCTCGTCCAATGTCGGGTCCCAAGCGGAAAACGTCAGTTTGTCGCCGACCTGCAGGCCCAGGGACCGGCCGTCCGCGCCGGATGCGGCGGTGGCCAAGGTGCTGCCGTCGGTTGGTGCCAGAAATTGGCTGGTATGGGTGATCGTGCCTAGCGCCGTGCTCGCCGAATCGAGATTGCGGGCGAAGTCGATTTGCGTCGTGGCCTTGGCGGGGGCGGAAGTGTTGAACGGGATGGTGATGTCTTCGCGCACGGCGGTGATCGGAATCTGTCCGTCGTCGTCGGCGTTGAATCCCTGCAGGACCAGTCCGTTGCCCGGCATCACCAGGTGGCCCACCGCATCGAGGGAAAACGCGCCGTCGCGCGTGAAGAACTGCTCGTCGCCTTTGGAAACCACGAAGAAGGCGCTGCCTTGCAGGGCAAGATCCGTCGTCTGGCCTGTTTGCTGCAGGTTGCCTTGCGAGAATTGCGTGTCCACGGAGGCCACGTTGGACCCGAGGCCGACCTGCAGGGGATTCGTGCCGCCGGTGCCGAGTCCAAGCCCGCCCGGTGCCGTGGCGCCGTTCATGGTTTGGTTGAGCGACTGCTGGAAGGTCATGCGGCCCGACTTGTATCCCGTCGTGTTCACGTTCGAGATGTTGTTGCCGATGATGTCCATGTTGGCCTGAAGGCTCTTTAGCCCTGAGATGCCGGAGAAGAGTGAGCGCATCATGGTGAGGGTTCTCCTGGTTTTCCGTGGTGGGCGGAGATCAATTGATGGTGAAGAGGTCCGAGAAGGACCTGGCGATGTTTCCGGTCACGAGTTCGGCGTTGCCGCTGGGGTCTTCGTGATGGTGAAGAGATCCGAGAAGGACCAGACGATGCTTCCGGTCACGAGCTTGGGGTTGCCGCTGGTGTCGAACGCCAGGCTGTCGATCTTCCTTTCCAAGAAGGTGGTGCCTGCCGTTTTCTGTCCAGTCGCATCCACGATGCGCAGGAAGTAGGTGCCTGCCGGCAGCTTGTTGTCTTCGGAGTCCCTGCCGTTCCAGGTGTAGGCTCCGGTGGCGGTGTTCTTGTCCATGATCTTGTTGCCGTCGGAGTCCTTGTCCGCCACCGAGAAGTAGTGCACGATGTTCCCGTCCGAATCCAGGATCTGTCCGATGGCTCCCTCCTGCGCCGAGAAGGTCCATTTCGCTTCGTATGCGCTGGTTTCCTTCGAATTGCCGAGTTCGGCGGACGCGTCGCGGAATCTCGCGGTTTGGCCGATCATCGCCAGAGCGGCCGCGGTGGAAGCGCCGGTGTCCGTCGCCGTCGTGGTGGATGTCGTGGGAGTGGTGGTCGTTCCATCCACGGAGGTTTTTGCCGCGTGCACCTCGACGAGATCCTTCATCCGGAAGGATTGCGTTCCGGTCTGGAGCATGGGGCCCTGGCCGTCGAAGGTGACCGAATTGATGGTCGAATCCTGGAAGGCGTAGCCCGTGTCGTCGAGAGTGGCTGGATCCTTGACCGCGATCGTGTAGCTCCCCGACTTGGCGTACTTCCCTGTGTCGTCCTTGCCGTCCCAGGAAACCGTGCCGTCCCCCAGGGAGTTCAGGATGTCGGTGCCGTCGTCGTTGGTGCCGCCAAGCTGGATGGTGCGCACAGGATTGCCATCGGCGTCGGAGATCAAGAGCACCGATCCGGAGTCGGCGTGGACGCTCAGTTTCGCTGCGCCCCCGATATCTGGTCGTGAGACGTTTTCCTGCTTGAACCGCACGCTCTTTCCGATCATGCTGGTGGCGGAGCTGGATGTGACCGCCGAGGCCGATTCCGCCTGCTTGTCGCCCATGTTGGTGAAGGTGGTCCCCAGCGCCTCGACCGCCTTCTGGACGTTCTGCATGGACTCCAACGATGAGAATTGGGCCATTTGCGAGGCCATCTGCGAGTTGTCCTGCGGATTCAGCGGATCCTGGTAGCGCAACTGGGTGACAAGAAGCGTCATGAAGTCGTCCTTGCCGAGCGTACCGGATTTGGCCTTGGTCGTCGAGGCGGTCGAGTCCTTCTTGCTCGACAGATTCTGCATGTACTGGTCCAGATCCAAACTCGGATCGGGAGTCTTCGTGGCGGCTGTCGTGGTGGACATTTCTCAGCTCCAGAGATCGATGGTGTTGCGTCCGTTGCGCCTGCCGGTGTCCTCGCCCAGGACGACCTCCTGCTCGACATCCACAGTGGCTTCGTTCCAACCGCCGTTGCCGCGGCCGTTGCGGGATCCTTGCCGTCGTCCATCTTCGCCGTGCCTGGCATCGGTACCGGCTTCCTGAGGATTCCTCTGGTTGACGGAAACCGACAAACGTTCCAGATCCAGTCCGTGGCGTGCCAGGGCATCCTTCAGTTGCGGAGTCGCGTCGAGCATGGCTTGGCGGACCGCGTCGTTTTCCACGACCATGTTGGCGTGGACTTTTTCCCCATCCGTCATCTTCAACGAGAGCCGGACCTCGCCGAGCTCCTCCGGCCACAACCGGAGCCGTACTTCGCGATGGCCTTCGTTGAGCTGGACATGGACCTTCTCCAGGACCTGGCGTCCGATGAGTTCGCTGGTCGTGCCGCCCGGAGTCAAGTGCCGCGGAACCGCGTCGGTCTGGGGTTCGTCTTCCACGACGGCGGTGGCTGCCTGTTGCAGGTTGTGGTTCCATTGCTCTGACAAATTCTGTTCGCCAGGCTTGCGCATCGCCTCGTGGACGTTTGCTGCGCGTTCGCCCTTGGATGAGGATCGGTCTCCATGCTCCGAGCCGGTTTGGGCCGATCCGTCGTAGCTGGTGGAAGGCGATTCGGCGACGGGAGCCGCGACGACTCCGGTGTCGCGGTTCGATGCCGATTGGGCCGACGGGGCGTGCCCCAGGCTTTCGCCGATCTTGGAGCGGAGATCGGAAAGCGTTTCGATGAAATCGGCGGGCAGATCGGAATGGGAATCCGTCGCGGTAGCGGTGTCCGTGGTGCCCATTGGAGTGCCGTCGGCGTCGTCCAATGGCCACGGGCGAGGCAATAGCATGGTTGCGTTTTCGGCGATGGCGCCGGGGCTCGCTCCCTTCTGGAGGTTGCGCTGCACGAACTCGAGGGCGGTACCCAGCTGTTCGCGGTCGAGAGGTGACAATTCCTGGATTTCGGCGGGTTTCACCTGGAATCCGAGCATCTGGAGCACGCTTGCGATCCGCTCGGCCGTGGCCGCGTCCAGATCTTGCGGCTGGCGTTCGTCTTCGAGCTTTCCTGCCAGCAATGCGCCGGTGTCCAAGGTTTTGGCCGCACCGACAAAATCCGACGTCGGCGGGGTCTGGGTGATGGCGGTGGAGGCCAGCAGGGTGGAGGGAAGCGGACTTCCGCCCAGGAAGAGGTCGAGCACCTGCATGAAGCCGTCGGTGGAAGGATGGGCGGAAGCGGTCGCATTGCCGGAGCCCGGTGCCGTGGTCGATCCGTTTCCGATCTTCGCGCCGCCGGCCAGATCCGAAAGGGTCGAGGGTCCGCCTCCTGTCGTGACAGGATTTGCCATTGGTGCCGCGAGAGAGGATAGATCGATCATGGCGTGTCCTCAGTGCTTTTCGGGTTCGGCAGGAGGTTCTGCCTTGCCTTCGGCCGGAGCCGGGGTGGGAGTTTTTTCGGGCTCGGCGGCAGGCGCCGAAGAACGCATGCCGCGTCCGCTGTCCAGGAGTCGTGCCACTCGAGCCGCCCTTTGCACGTCGATCTTTCCGAGCGCCGCAAGGATCTTGGCACGCGGCTTGTCGTCGGTCACCTTGCGAAGCACGGCCGTGACCAGGATGTCGTCGAGCGCGGCAAGGATCTTGGCGGCTTGATCCGGCTTCATGCCCACGAATGTCGCGGCGAGCACTTCCGTACGTTTGCTTTCCAGACCGTCGCCGCTGGAGAGAAGTTTTTCCAACCGTTCGCGTTCGGCTCGGATGGTATCGCGAAGCCTGGCGTCGTCGGCGCGCAGATCTTCAAGTCGTTGGATTTCGCGCAAGACCTCGGCTTCCCGCTGGTCCATTTCGCCGGCCTTTTCGGGCGACGCCGCTGTTGCCGGCTTGGCTTCCGACTCCTTGTCGTTGCCGGTCACCGTGGCTCCCGGAATGTCTTCCGGGCGTTCCAGCAACTTGGCGCGAGCATTTGGATCCTGGGCCTCGGGGCCGAAGACCATGCGGACGTTCCCTGTCCACAAGAGCACCCCCAAAAGC
>JBDKGS010000132.1:0-11437 GCA_039798065.1 Fibrobacterota bacterium
TTGCAGATCGTCGAGCAATCCGAAATCGGCGCCGACGACAAACATCTGATCGCCGGTAGCACCCACTTCAACCCGGTCGAGCTGGCCTGCAGTTTCCGCAAACCCGATGGTTCCAGCTATGGGCTGGATGCCTACGTGGATCCGTCTCGGGCGTTTTTGTCGTCCAAGCCATCTCCCGCGGGGGATTTGCGGGTGCTGGAGCGCCCTGGGCTTTGGAACGGTTCCATGGCAAAATGGTGGACCGTTTTCGTGGAAACGCCCGCCGAGACCTTCCTTCCCGCCAAAACCATCTACGATCTGGCGCATCCTTGGCGGTTGAAGGGGAACGACTAGGCTTTCGTGGGTGGGCGTGATTGATCACAATTCGGGCTTCGCAGATGTCAATTCAAGGTGAATCCTTGACATTTTCATCGCTCATTCGCATTTGACAATGTCATTGTTAATTGTCGAAAGACACTTGCTGGCAAATTGACGAAAATCCCGCCATGTCATTGTGGTAAAGAATGAATTGGCATTGGCATGATTGATGCACTAGGGTTTGGTCACGTAGAGATTCGGCCCGAATCCTCCCATACCACCCTTCCACGAAGGATGAGACCATGCGTTTTGTCACCACGATTCGAACGGCTTGCCTCGCACTTGCGTTGAGCATTGCCGCAGTCCCGGCCTTGGCGGATTCGACCGCTGTCGCCGATACCACCGTTGCCGATACTGCCGCGGCCATCGCTGCGGCCGCACCGGCAGACGATTCGGCCTTGATCAAGCGAGTCGCTGATCTTGAAGCCTACATCAACAACGTCGCACCCGCCCAATTGACCGGTGTTCCTGGCCCTGGCCACAACGGGTTCATGATGATCTGCGCCGCTTTGGTCTTGTTCATGACCTTGCCCGGCCTGTTCCTGTTCTACGGCGGCTTGGTTCGCTCCAAGAACATCCTTTCCGTGATCGCGCAGTGCTTTGGCATTGCCGGCATGGTGACTTTGCTGTGGTGGGCGGTCGGATACTCGCTCACGTTCGAAGGTGGCAATGCCATCATCGGCAGCCTGGACAAGGCCTTCCTGAAAGGTGTCGGCGCTGCGCCCAACACGGGCTACTCGGCCTGGGTGAGCGAAAGCGTGTTCGCCATGTACCAGTTGATGTTCGCCATCATCACTCCCGCACTGATCCTGGGTGCCATCGCCGAGCGCATGAAGTTCAAGGCCATCATGCTCTTCGTGTTCCTCTGGATGCTCATCGTGTACTTCCCGCTGGCCCACATGGTCTGGGGTGGAACCGGCCTCATGAACGGTGTCTGGAACGCATCGGCTTCCATCAAGGCCATCGACTTTGCAGGCGGCACGGTGGTTCACATGAGCTCGGGTTGGTCGGCGTTGGTCCTCATGCTCATCTTGGGCAAGCGCAAGGGATTCGGCGCACAGAACTTCGCTCCTCATAGCTTGGTTCTCACCGCCATCGGTACCGGAATGCTCTGGGTTGGCTGGTACGGATTCAACGCCGGCTCCGCTGTCGCCGCCGACGGTGTCGCTGCCCAGGCCTTCATGACCACCACCCTTGCTACCGGTATCGCCGCCTTCGTCTGGCCCATGCTCGAATGGCTCAAGACCGGCAAGCCCACCGTCCTGGGCTTCTGCTCGGGTGCCGTTGCTGGCCTGGTTGTGGTCACGCCTGCCACCGGTTTCATCACCGCCACCGGCGCGGTCATCATCGGTATCATGGCTGGCATCATTCCGTTCTTCGCTTGCACCAGCATGAAGCACTACTTCAAGTACGACGACGCTTTGGACACCTTCGGTGTGCACGGTGTGGGCGGAACGCTGGGCGCGCTGCTGACCGGTTTCCTGGCCACCCATGAAGCAAACGCCAACCTCGCCTTGAACCTCAAGGACATCGTGGGCAGCTCCCTCTGGATCGAACAGCTCAAGGCCATGGGTTTGACCATTGGTCTGTCGGTGGTCGCCACCGTGATCATCGCCTATGTCGTGAAGGCATTGGTCGGTTTGCGTCCCGACGAAGAAGACGAAGTGACTGGTCTGGACTACGCCGAGCATGGCGAACAGGGCTATCACTACGGCGAATAACTCGAGACATTTTGTTTGATCCACATCCTTCGAGAAATCGTGCCAGGGTGTGGATCTGCGAAATCTCCCATTCGACCCTTCATGCGGAACGGCCAAATCCGCAGGAAGGGTTTTTTCGTTTCTCCAATTCTCTGTCACTTGCATCTGACGTGGGTGACAATGTCGCTAGAGGCGTGGACAGAATTAGACAAATAGGTCTGTCATCGTGAGGATGTATTCGTTCACGGGCGCAATCACGGATGGCACGACAGATGCTTTAGTCGGCTATTGGAAAGGCACACGTCAACCGGGTGCTCGTCGTAAAATCCAAACACACCTCGATAGGGAGGGGCCGACATGCTTCGCTGGATCACCCATCATCGCCGCTGGTTCGTCAGCGCCGTCGCAACCACCATGCTCTTGGCAACGGGAAGTTTGGCCGCGACGGACACTGCCGCCGTTGCCGATACCGCCACCACCGTCGCCGCAGCGATCGATTCGGCCAAGACCGATACCGCCGCCGCCTCTCTTTTGCCCTCCCTGTCGGCGCTGTCCGATCTCCGTGTGGGATTGGACACGGTCTGGGTCCTGGTTGCAGGCATGCTCGTCTTCTTCATGAACCTTGGCTTCGCCTTGGTCGAGTCGGGTCTGGCGCGCGCCAAAAACTGCGTGAACATCCTGGCGAAGAACTTCATTGTTTTTGCCGCTTCCACGATCTCCTTCTTCGTTCTGGGTTGGGGCCTGATGTTCGGCGACGGCAACCTGTGGGTGGGCTTGCAAGGCTTGTGGTTCGTGTCGGGTGCCGACAACTCGCCGTCCTTGGGCGCGGCTTATGCTGCCATGAACCCCTTCAACACGACTGTGTACGAGGGCGTTTACAGCTCCATCAACTGGACCCCGGTCCCGCTTTGGGCCAAATTCTTCTTCCAGCTCGTGTTCGCCGGTACCGCTGCCACCATCGTGTCGGGTGCCGTCGCGGAGCGCATCAAATTCAGCTCGTTCTTGATCTTCTCGTTCCTTCTCGTGGCGTTTGTTTACCCCATCTCCGGACACTGGATCTGGGGCGGCGGCATTCTAGGTGCCACACCGGGTGAGTCTGGCTTGGCTGCGTTTTTTGGTAACTTCCGCGACTTCGCTGGCTCCACCGTGGTTCACTCGGTTGGTGGATGGGCTGCTTTGGCGGGCGTTATTGTCCTTGGGCCTCGTATCGGCAAGTTCGTAAATGGCAAGGTGCATCCCATCCCAGGCCACAACATGACCTCGGCTGCCACCGGCGTGCTCGTTCTCTGGCTGGGCTGGTTCGGATTCAACCCAGGCTCCACCATGTCGGCGGGCAACGGCTATGCCATCGCCCACGTGTTGGTGAACACCAACATCGCTGCTGCAACAGGTGCCTTGGGTGCACTGATCGCCGCCTGGATCCTGCTCAAGAAGCCTGATCTCTCCATGATCCTCAACGGCTGCCTTGCCGGACTTGTGGCTGTCACCGCGCCTTGCGCTTTCGTGAGCATTCCTGCAGGTGCCTTGATCGGATTCATCGGCGGTATTCTTGCCGTGTTCCTGGTTCTCTTCTTCGACAAGATGAAGATCGACGATCCGGTTGGCGCGTTGGCTGTCCATCTGGGCAACGGCATCTGGGGCACCTTGGCTCTGGGCATCTTCTACAGCAAGGAAGTCGCCACCAGCGTTGCCGCCTTGGACACCGGACTTTCGAACGGTGCGCAGTTTGTGCAGCAACTGAAGGGCGTGGTGCTTGTGGCTGGTTGGGCCTTTGGCCTATCCATGATCTTCTGGCTGATTCTCAAGTACACCATGGGGATCCGCGTCTCAGCCGAAGAGGAAATCGAAGGCCTCGACGCTGGCGAACACGGCAACCATGCCTACCCCGATTTCCAGAGCTCCAACGTCCATAGCTGATTCTTCTCAGGTCTGAAATCTCGCAGCACCGCTGCGGGGAGTGTTTATTCTCGGTGAGATCGGGTGGTCGGGAGAATTCCTCGACCGCCTGTCGATCGCCAATTGCCATCATCCCAATGCCCGGTCGGGTTTCACCACGGCCGGGTTTATCGTTTCTTGGAACGCTGAAACGGTGGGGTCGCACCCCAGCGGCGCAGTCGCGATGAAAACGCCGGGCTGCGGAGCTCCGGTCGCGGGTTGACAACGATTGTTGCGTCAGTTCTTGTCTACTCGTAGCTTCAGGAATTCGTCGTACGGGGTTTTGCCGCGTGCCAACAAGGTGGCCAGGTATAACACGGGCAGAACGAAGATGGGGAGCGACAGAAAACGGATGGCCTCGCGCGCCATGCCTCGACCGATGCCGGGTTTGCCACCCGAATCCTTGGTAACGTTCAGGGAGAAGATTCGTTTGCCCGGGGTGTATCCCAAACGCCCCACCAGCCCACCCAAGAGGCCGATCATGGGAAGGCTTGCGACCGGCCAGGAAATGAGGGAGTTGGTCATGGCCGCCGCCGAGGGTTCCAGGGCCGAAGCTGAAATCGCGACCAAAAGAGCGTCTGTGGCAAAGGCGCCGAGGCGCCTTGGTAGCAGAGTCATGGGCTCACTTTCGCGCCAAGGGCGCTTGGCTTGCTGAAGAAGGAATTCCTCTTCAGAAATACATCACTGTGATCAGCGCGAAGAGCGGGATCAGAATGGCGCCCGACCAAGCTAGGTACCCGAAGAAGGACGGCATGTCGACACCCGATTCTTCCGCGATGTTGCGCACCAGGAAATTGGGGGCGTTCCCGATGTAGGAGTTGGCGCCCATGAAGACCGCGCCACAGGATATGGCCAGGAGGGTTTGGGCTCCGGCGTCGAGCAGATGCGGCAGGGCTTCTTTGCCACCTGCCACATGGAAGAAGAGCAGGTAGGTGGGAGCGTTGTCCAAGAAGCTCGACAGTGCGCCAGCCGCCCAGAAATATTGGGCGGGCGAACGAACAGCCTGGAGCAGCCAGCCCATCGGGCCCGATTCGCCTTGGTGCAACAGGCCCATCACGGGTATGAGGGTCACAAAAATCCCTGCGAACAATTTCGCCACCTCTTCGACGGGGCCCCAGGTGAAGTTGTTGGCCTCGCGAATTTCTGGCTTGGTGATGCGCAGCGAAAGTGCGGCCAAGCAGACGATGGCCAAGTCCCGCCCAAGCCCCACCCAGGTCAAAAGCACTTGGTGCTTGCCGTGATCGATCAGTAGAAGTCCGTCGGTGTAGCCCGAAAGCAGGCCGCTCACGATCACGCAGCCCACGATGCTGATGAGCAGCAGGATGTTGGGCCTTCCTTCGAGACCGAAGCCAAGCTTGCTACCGGGAGGGGTCGCGCCTTTCGCCAAGGCCTTTTTCCAGTGGTAGGTGTCGATCGCGAAGTGAACACCCAGCAAAATGATGGTGCACGTGAGCATGGCGGGCAATGCGTGCAGGGTCCAGAAGAACGGGACGCCCTGGAGGAATCCAAGGAACAGCGGCGGGTCGCCGATGGGAGATAGGCTGCCGCCGATATTGGATACCAGGAAAATGAAGAAGATCACGGAGTGCACGCGAACGCTGCGGGTACGAAGTCCATGCAGGAAGGGGCGGATCAGCACGATGCTGGCCCCGGTCGTGCCCAATACCGATGCGAGCAGGGCGCCGATGGCAAGAAACGAGGTTGTTCGCAGTGGCGTGCCGGTGAGCTCCCCTTTGACCAGAATGCCGCCCGCCACGGTGTAGAGGCTGGCGACCAGGATCAGGAAAGGCATGTACTCGACCAGCGCGGTGTGGATCAGTTCAGCAAAGGCATCGGGGCCACCCGCTCCGATGGCGATCGGCAGCCAAGCCAGCAGGGCCCAAAGAGCCGCGATTTTGCCGAAGTTGTGCTCCCAAAACTTGGGTGTCAACAGGGGGAGAGTGGCGATGGAGAGGAGTAGTCCTGCGAATGGCAGGGCACCGGCGAATGGACTGATGGATTGGAGCATGCTTTCCTATTTACTGACCGGGGAACGGATCTGCATTCGTTTCTGCAGTTCCGCGAAAAAATCGACAATTGTGTCTGTGATGATCCATGGCAGGAGCGAATACTGTCAAAGCAAATTGAGCTGGCAATTTGACGATACCACCATCAGATCTGACAATTGACGTCTTGAATTTTCCAATTCTATTGGGTCAGACAAAAGAAGGGCTTAATTCTCTAAAAATGACAAATTGGCGCGCAATTTGCTAAAGTGTCGCTGATCGACACTATTGTCAGTGCTGATTTGTCATTCGAGGAAAGCGCAAATGTCCGTCCAACTTGGTCGGGCCCTGGGGGCCCTGCTTGTCGCCGTCACCGTTTCCTTCGCTGCGAAGGATTCCGTCATCCTGACAAATTCCGTTGCGAATCCCGCTCCGGTCATTTCCGCACCGACGACAGATTCTGCCATACTCCAGCGTTTGGCCGACCTCGAAGCCTACGTGAACAACACCGCCCGCCAGGACTTCGCAACCTCCAAGGTCCAGTCGCCGGGCCCCGGCCACAACACCTGGCTCATGATCTCGGCGGCGCTGGTTCTGTTCATGACGCTTCCCGGTCTCGCTCTGTTCTTTGGTGGCTTGGTCCGCCACAAGAACGTGTTGTCGGTGCTGGCGCAGTGCATGGGGATCGCGGGCGTGGTCACCTTGCTGTGGTGGGCCGTGGGATATTCCTTGGTGTTCGCTCCTGGCAACGCCTTCATTGGTGGGCTCGACTACGCGTTCTTCAACGGCGTGGACGCGACGCCAAATCCTGTCTACTCGAACTGGGTGAGCCACAACGTGTTCGCCATGTTCCAGCTCATGTTCGCGATCATCACCCCGGCCCTGCTGATCGGGGCCGCCGCAGAGCGCATCAAGTTTTCGTCGATGATGCTGATCTCTGTGCTGTGGTTGTTCTTCGTGTACATCCCCATCGCCCACATGGCCTGGGGTTCCACCGGGTTCTTCAATGGTGTGGGCAACGCCAACGCCGGGATCAAGGCGCTCGACTTCGCGGGCGGTTTCGCGGTCGAAATGGCTTCGGGCTGGTCGGCGCTGGCGCTCATCTGGATCCTGGGGCCGCGCAAGGGTTATGGCAAGGACCCGATGCCGCCTCACTCCATGGTTCTGGCCATGGCGGGCGCTGGGCTGTTGTGGGTGGGCTGGTACGGCTTCAACGTTGGGTCGGCCATGGGTGCCGATGGCGTGGCCTCCAACGCGTTCGTGGCCACCACGCTTGCCGCGGCGGTGTCGTCGGTCTTGTGGCCATCGTTGGAATGGATGCTCCACGGCAAGCCCACCGTGCTGGGATTTTGCTCCGGGATCGTGGCTGGGCTGGTGGCCATCACCCCGGCGGCAGGATTTGTCACTCCCGGCGCGGCCGTGTTCATCGGATTTTTGGGGACCGGCTTTTCGTTTTTCGCCGCCATGCGCCTGAAGCACATCCTGAAGTACGACGACGCGCTGGACACCTTCGGCGTGCATGGCGTCGCCGGTACGGTGGGCACCTTGCTGACGGGCTTGTTCGCCACGGTGGCGATCAATCCCAATCTCCAAGTGAACCTGGGCGGATTGATCGGAAACGGATTGTGGATGGAACAAGCCAAGGCGATGGGCATCACGGTCGTCGTGGCGCTGGTGGGCACGCTCGCGGCCACCGCCATCACCAAGCTGGTGCTGGGGCTGCGCCCGGATTCCGAAGACGAAGTGGCGGGCATGGACTACCTGGACCACGGCGAAGTGGGCTACAGGTACGAGGAGAACTGACGGTTTTTGTCCCGTGGTGGAGCTCGCCTGGAGCCACCACCTGTGAATTGTTCGCAAGAGGTGATCATCAAGCAAAGGGAGGCCGGTTGGCTTCCCTTTCTACTTTGGCCTGGATGAGCTCTTCCGAAATCCGCACCATCCAGCTTGCCGACCGGGAAATCCTCCTGCTCGGCACGGCACACGTCTCCTCCGATTCGGTTCTCCAGGTCGAGGAGGCGATCCGGAATCTGTCACCCGACCACGTGTGCGTGGAGCTGGACGAAAAACGTCTCAAGGCGCTTTCCGACCCGGATGCCTGGAAAAAGCTCGATCTGATTTCGGTGATCAAGCAAGGTCAGTTGTCCACTTTGGTGGCCAACCTGATGCTTGCCAGCCACCAGCGGCGCATGGGATTGCAGACCGGCGTAAAGCCCGGTGCCGAGCTGCTTGCGGCGGTACGGGTGGCCGAAGAATTGGGAATACCGGTTTCGCTGGTGGATCGCGAAATCAAGACCACGTTGCGCCGTGCCTGGAGTCTCACACCGTGGCGCCGCAAGTTCCTGCTGGCCGGAATGCTGTTGGAAAGCCTGTTCGACAAGTCGGAAGTGTCGGAGGAAAAGCTGGGTGAAATGCGCGAGCAGGACACCCTTTCGGCCATGATGGACGAGATGGGCAAGACTTTGCCCGAAATCCGCGACGTGGTGCTCACCGAACGCGACCATTTCATGACCGGGCGCGTCCGGACAGTTTCCGGCAAAAAGATCCTCGCGGTCATCGGGGCGGGGCACCGGCAGGGGATGTCCGAATTGCTGGAAACGGGTGCGCCTTCGCGTTCCGAGGAAGAGCTGACCCACGTGCCTCCGCGCTCGCCGCTTTGGACTTGGATTGGCTGGTCGATTCCTGTCGCGGTGGTGGCGTCCATGGTCTGGCTCGCCTATGCCAAGGGTTTTGGCGTGCTGGGCGACAACCTGCTTTATTGGGTGTTGGTGACCGGTGTGCCGGCGGCGTTCGGCGCCACTCTGGCCTTCGCGCATCCGTTGGCGATCTTGACGGCTTTTGTCATGGCGCCGCTCAAGCCGTTCCATCCGTTCGTGGGCAGCGGTACCTTCGTGGCGCTGGTGCAGGCCTGGCTGTTGCCTCCGCGCGTCCACGAGATGGAAAGCGTTGCCGACGACATTTCGCAGTTCGGGAAGTGGTGGACGAACCGGTTGTTGCGGATTTTCCTGTGCTTTTTGTTGCCGGGATTACCCGCCACGATCGGCATGGCGTTCGGCCTCACCCATATCGTGAAGACCATGGCGAATTGATCCTGTGTGATGGGGCCTTGGACTTGGGCGACGTTCCTCGTCAGTCCCGCGAAGGCGGGAGTCCATTCGTCGGAGTGGATGTGGATCCCCGCCTTCGCGGGGAAGGACAGTTTGTTGCCGGTCTTGCGGAGAGTGTCCGCAATGGGTTAGCCGGTCGAGTATCCGCCTTCAGGGCGTAGGGATCTCTACCAACGCGTCATCCCCGTCCTCCGTGACCGCAAACCCGATCAACGGATGTCCTGAACAGGGTCCATAGACGCATTGGCCATCGTCGCCGCGAAACAGGGCGCCATGGATCTTGCATTGGATCATGCCTGCCTCGTGGTTCCAGAACTCCGCATCGTCCATGTCCAGAGGGGCCGGCCAGTGGCGGCAACGGTTCTGGAAGGCTCTGAGGCCCGCTGGCGTGCGGATCAGGAATCCTTGCTCCTCGGAGTCGGGAAGCGGGAATGTTTTGGCCTCGCCAAGAACAAGACTTGTCGCCTGGGCGATCCGGATGGTGGTAGAATGGTCGGGCATGATCTTCCTGTCGGCAATATCTTATCACACAAGATCCAAAATCCGTCGTCCATTGGCGATCGGGGAAGCAAGGGGCGGCGCGTGGCGTTGAAGCTCGGCGAGATGATGGTGGAAAGCGGCCTCATCGACAAGGAGCAGCTGCTCTTGGCGCTCAAGAGCCAGCGTGCCAATGGCGGCAAGTTGGGCGAAAACCTGGTGCGCGTAGGGGCTTTGCTCGACGAAGAAGAGATCGCCTCGTTCGTCGCCAAGCAGATGAACCTGGGAAAGATCGCCCTCACGGACATCGATCTGGAAGAAGATACGGTCAAGCTGATCCCGGAAGATCTAGCCATCAAGTATACGGTGATCGCCGTCAGCCGCACCAACAAGGTGCTGACGGTGGCCACTTCCGATCCAAAAAATGTCTACGTGCTGGACGCCATCAAGTTCATCACTGGATGCACCGTCAAGCCCGTGGTGGCCCCTGAAAGCCAGATCAAGGCCAGTCTGGAGAAGTTCTACCAGGGCTCCCACGAAAAGGAAATGCAGGACATCCTGGGGGCCGTGGGCGAGGACATGGAGGTCGTCAAGGAGAACAACGACGACGCCGAAGCCGCCAACGCCCTTGCCGCGGTCGACGATGCGCCTCTGGTGAAGTTGGTGAACAAGCTGCTGATGGACGCCATCCGCATGCGCGCGTCCGACATCCACGTCGAGATCTACGAGAAGGTCATGCGGGTGCGCTACCGTGTGGACGGCACGTTGCGCGAGATCAGCACGCTTCCGTTCAAATTGCGCCATGCCATCATCTCGCGACTCAAGATCATGGCCAACCTGGACATTTCCGAGCGACGCCTTCCCCAGGACGGGCGCATCAAGCTAAAGACGCCACAAGGGAAAACGGTCGATCTGCGCGTGAACACCCTGCCATGCATCTTCGGCGAAAAAGTCGTGATGCGTATTTTGGACCAGTCCAATCTTCAATTGGACCTGATCAAGTTGGGACTGCACGAAAAAGGCCTCAACGACCTGAAAGAAGCCATCGACGCCCCTTTCGGGATGATCCTGGTGACCGGCCCGACAGGATCTGGCAAGTCGACCACGCTCTATTCGGCCATGTCGACCATCAACGACGTGGGCATCAACATCATGACCGCCGAAGATCCTGTGGAATACAACCTCCACGGCATCAACCAGGTCCAGGTGCATTCCGAGATCGGACTGACCTTCGCGGCGGCCCTGCGCGCTTTCCTGCGCCAAGACCCGGACGTGATCATGGTGGGTGAAATGCGCGACCTGGAAACCGCGGAAATCGGCGTGAAAGCAGCGCTCACCGGTCACCTGGTGTTGTCCACGCTGCACACCAACGACGCGCCCAGCACCATCAATCGTTTGATCGACATGGGGATCGAACCATTTTTGGTTGCCAGTTCTTGTCGATTGATCATCGCGCAGCGCCTGGTGCGCAAGGTTTGCCAGGATTGCAAGATCCCGGATCCAGACAAATCCCTCGCCCTGCAGCGGCTTCTGCGCATCGACGACGATGCATTTGCGAAGCTTGAGCTGAAAAAAGGCAAGGGTTGCGACATCTGTAACGGGAGCGGGTACAAAGGTCGACAGGGCATCTATGAGATCATGCCTATCTCTACCGCCATCAAACAGCTTATCATTGATCGTGCAAGCATTGACGAAATCCGGCAGGCGGCGATCAACGACGGAGTCCTGACCTTGCGATCGGCGGCGCTACGGCTCTTGGAGCTGGGGCAGACCACCGCGCAGGAAGTCATCCGTTCCACCGATTCCTGATCCGACAGCACCAGGGAAGAGACCAATGGTCAACGTACTCGAGCTCATCACCAAGATGATCGAATGG
>JBDKGS010000133.1:0-11357 GCA_039798065.1 Fibrobacterota bacterium
CCCCGCCACCACCGACTGGTCAAGCAGCACGGCCTTGGCGCAGCGTCTCCCCGATCGCGCACGCAGGACGCCGGCCATGGATCGCGCGTCGAGCCGCCAGGCGTCGGGTCCCAACCGTGCGATTCGTGGACAATTTTCGTCGGATCCGTCCAGGAGCAGGATGCGACCGAAACGGCGCGGATCGCGGAACAGGAGCATGCCTCCGCTTCGCGTGCGCACCACGAGATGGGTGTGGGCGTCGATCGAGTGGGCGCCGGTGGATTTCCGGTACCCGGACACCAATCGACGGAATTTGTCCACAACCTCCTGGTCGAACGCCTTCCAGGTGAGCTGGCCCGTCATCCCCAGATGCACCACCAGGGTCTTGGCGACCTCGCCCGACTCCATCCTCAGGAGCAGGTACTTGGCGCGCCTGTCCACCCTGGCGAACCGAAAGCCCGAAAGATCGCCAAGATCGCCGGGTTCGCAACCCTCCAGGATGGAAGGATGACGCACCTCGACGGAGGCGACGATTTCGTCGGGCAGGCGCTCTTGCAGCCCCCTGCGGACGGTTTCGACTTCGGGCAGTTCTGGCATCGGACTTTGGAGCATGATAGACAACCGCTACCTTTCCGACCACCATGGATCCGCTTCGATCGATCGCCGCCTGGCTGGTGCGTCGCTGGCTCGCGAGCCTGCGCTGGAAGAGCACGCGAATCGACATGACGGATCCTGTCATCTACTGCGTCTGGCACCGCGACGTTCCCGCCGCCGGCGGCTACTTGCGCGGTAGGGATGTTTCGTCGCTCGTGTCGCAAAGCAGCGACGGCGACTTTCTGGTACAGATCTTGTCGGGTGGTCGCATGGAATTCGCCCGCGGCTCGGATTCGAAAGGGGCCATTGGCGGCACCCGCGCGCTCCTTCGGCGGCTGCAAAGCGGTCGGTCAGTGGCCACCACGTGGGACGGCCCGAAAGGTCCCGCCGGAACACCCAAACCAGGTCCGGCATGGCTTTCCAGAATGACCGGAGCGCCGTTGGTCGAGCTGCGATTCGAGTACGGCTCCCACCTGGTGCTGCGGGACTGGTCGGGATTGCGGTTGCCTGCACCGTTCTCGCGGATTCGCGTCTCGGAGGTCCGCGCGTGAAGGCCCGGATCCACCCTCTGGTGGCCGGATCCGTCGTGATCGCCGCCGGATGGACCATCGCTGCCGCAGCCGTTTTTTGGGGATGGCGCGGCACCATTTCCAGCCGGGCCCGCGAAATCCTCGACCTGAAGGCCACCATCGCGGCACAGAGGATCGAGCTGTGCGGCCAGCGAACCGACTTGGAATGCGTCCTCCCGCTCCCCCTCGATTCCGGCGACCAGGCGATGGTCGTTCCCGACAGTTCCCGTCTGCTGCCGTTCGGAGACCCGCCCGCCGAACGCTTTTCCGCGTTGGACGGAAGATGGCATCTGATCTCGGAAAAGCGGCTTTCCAATGGAAGAATCCTTCGCCTCTCCCGGGCCCTCGACGACGTATCCATGCCCCGGTCGGCATGGGTGCTGGCGGGTGGCGCTTCGCTTTTGGGAACCTTGCTGCCTCTGGCTCTCCTGCTGGGCCTTCTGCGACGCGAACGCCGCAGGACCGAACACCTCGTGGAAACCGCGCGCGCCGCGGACCGCGGTCTCCCCCTCCCCGACGCCCCCTCCGGGGCTTCGGGCGAAGAATCCGCACTCGTCGCCTCGCTGGGATCCGATCTTCGTCGTCGACGGATTTTGTCCAAATGGGAGGAGCGACGTCTGGCCCGCCTGCTCGATTCGCTTTCCGAAGGCGTGCTGCTTCTGGATGGACGTCTGCGCGTCCTGGTGTGCAACGCGTCGGGGGCTCGCGCCTTGGGGCTGCGCCAAGGCAAGGCCGCCGTCCGAGGTCGTCCCATCGTTTCGCTGACCCGCGATCTGGGATTCCTGGACGATCTGCGCAAGAGCGTGTCCCGTTGGGCCTCCAGCAGCTTCGATGTCGAGCGCGACGATTCGGTCTTTTCCACCCGCGTTTGGCCGGTGCCCGCCGACGGCGATGGAACCGGCTGGCTGGTGACCATGCAGGACGTGACCGCGCAACGCCGCGCCGAGCGGCTCCAGAGTCGATTGGTTTCGGATGCGTCGCACGAATTCAAGACCCCGCTCACCTCCATCAGAGGCTGGACCGAAACCTTGCTCGAGGACGAGGAAGACGATTTCCGTCGCAAGGCGTTGGATCGCGTGGTGCAAGGAACAAGGCACCTGGAGGAAGTGGTGCGCGACCTTCTGGATCTGGGTCGGATCGCGGAAACCAACCGCGGCCACAAACCACTTGTCCAACTGGCCGAGGTGTGTTCGGAAGCCATGGCCGCTTTGGAGGGCGAGGCCTCGCGCAAGCGGGTGAAGATGGAATCGGAATGTCCTGTGGGCGCGAGCCTGCATGGATTCCACGGGCAACTGGTGCGTGCGGTCATCAACCTGCTTTCCAACGCGGTCCGCTACTCCCCGGAAGGTTCGGCGGTGACAGTTTCCGTCAAACCGGCGAAAGGTGGCGGATGGGTCCTCGAAGTGGCCGACAATGGCCCCGGCATCCCTCCCGAGGCGCTCCCGCATCTGTTCGAGCGATTCTATCGCGCCGACCACGGCCGCTCCCGGGATCTGGGCGGCACGGGTCTGGGGCTTGCGATCGTGCAGGAAACCGCGCGCTCCCACGGTGGCCACGCGGAAGTGGAAAGCACTCCTGGTGTGGGATCGTTGTTCCGGGTCGTCCTGTCCGACGAGCCAGCCGCTTAAACCTCGCACCGGCCCTTCGAAGATGGTACACTCGTCGGTATCATGTTCTGGACATTCGGTGGACTCTATCTGGTAGGTTTGCAGATGCTCGCCTGCGGCACGTTCGCCTGGGCGCGTTGGCGCGATCCCGGTCTTGCCGACGGCTCGGGTTTCTGGATCGCCGGGGCTCTGACCATCCTGCTGGGACTTTGCGGTATCGGGTTCGAAACCGTCTGCCTGTTCTGGGAACAGAGTGCGGGACGCAAATGGTGGACATCGGTCCTTCGATCGTTCCTTTTCATGGGGATCGCCGCCGTTGCGGTCGTTGGGCTGGGGCCGTTCGGACAAGCCGCGATCATGAGATTGACCATGAACGGACAACTTTGAGCCTCCAGCCATGGTTGTCGGAAATCGTCGACCAGGTCTGCACCGCCGGAGGCTTGACAAAAAACGTCAGACGGCGTTCACAACCCGGTGTTTTTCGTCTTCGGTCCTTCGGGTAGCAGGAACCCCGAGGGATCGATCGGTTCGCCATCGAGGAACACGGCGTAGAACACGGCCGGTGCGATCACCTTTCCGCTCTGGCCCGACAAACCCAGTACCTGGCCTCGGTTGACCGAAGCGCCTTCCTTGACATCCAAGCGCGACAGATGGGCGTAGACGGTGAGCACGCGGTCGTCGTGCTGGACTTCGACGTACTTGCCCCAGCGCGGCTGCTCCCCCGCCGCCACCACGGTCCCGGCCCCCGTGGTCCATACCGGCGTCCCCACCGGAACCGCCCAGGTCAACCCCGGAAAATGGATCGACAACCCGGTGAAAGGATCAGTCTGCCGTCCAAAGTCGCCCACCAAAGGATTGTCGGCATGAACGGGTCGAATGGTCGGAAGTCGGCTCAATTCCATGGGGTGCCGCTGGAACCAATCGATCATCTGGTCGTATCCCTGCCGGATCGAACGCGCCTTGGCCAGCAAGGCGCCGACATCGGGCACCGAATCGTGTTGGAACAGCCTGCTCTTCACGACCTGGGTGTCGGACGGACGTGGACGGAATCCGGCGATACCACGGAGCCGTTCCTGCTCGGTGATTTCAAGTTGGATCGATTTGCGTGCAAGATCGAGTCCGTCCTGTCCTCGATGCAACTCGGCCTCGAGTCGATCATTCCTCGCTTGGGTCTGTTCGAGCTGTTCGACAAGCCGGCGCGGCGACCACGGACTGCTCCACAACAACCGCAAGGCCAAGGCGAGAAGCACCACCGTCACCAGCGGAAAAGCCACGATCCACAGCGGAATGCGCAGCGTCTTAGGGCGACCGATCTGATCCTGCCAAGTGATGAAAATGGGTTTCACGGATCCAAACAGTAACTTTCATCACAACCATGCAATCGAAGCTCGTCATACTCGCCCTCTCCGGACTCACCAGCGCCTTCACTCCGGCCCAGGTCAAGGACGACCTGGACGCCCATCCGTGGCGGCCGTCGCCCTCGGCACCGGTCGTCCGAACCACGCCCAACCCCGATCCCGCCCGCCCGGTTCCCCCATCCGCCGCGACTACGACGGCAACCCCGACAATTCCTGTCTCCTCGGGCACCGGCTGGCAACTCCAATTGGCCGCTCTGTCGTCCATCGACGCGGCACGGAGCGAACAGAAACGCTTGGAGAAAACCTTGGGCGAAGGCAAGGTCGAGATCCTGAGCGAAGCCTCGGTGCACCGCCTGCGCTTTGGCGCCTATGCCAGCAAGGAAGCCGCCGAAACGGCTCGCGAGGAATTGCGAGCCAAAGGCGTGGATGGATTTCCCGTCAAGAGAAATTGATCGCAAGGGCCTTTCCGACGAAGGAAGGCCCGCTGGACGGAAATCGTCAGCGTACCGGGAAGGGACGCCAGGGCGCGGCAGGCTTGAGCGGCGCTTGGAGACGTGAACCGGTTTCCATGCGGTTCCAATCCAGCGCTTGCAGGTTCACGGACGATGGGGCGGGGATGGATGCCCGAGCGGCGGGTTTGGCTCCGGTGGCAAGGTTCCATGCCTTTGCGGTGACATCCGCCGAATCGACTTCAAGGTCGGGATCGATCCCGATTCCGTGGTAATCCGGAGCCCTCAGAGGCGACAAATGCAGGCAGGTAACCGCCATGAATCCACCCAATGGGGTCGGGGGATAGATCTGGCCGATCCCTTTGCCGTAGGAGGTTTCGCCGATGGTCACGACGGACGAGCCCAGATTCTCGCGCAGAGCCGAGATGACAATTTCCGACGAGCTTGCCGAGTAGCGATTCTGGAGCAGGATGATGGACCTTCCCTTCAGCGGAGAAACCATCTCGGAAGCACCCACCAGCGTGTCGTGGGTTTCGACCGGCTCCAAGGTCGCGTCGACCACCGAGTCGCGCGCCCGCTGCTGGATCAATGGAGTTCCCGGTGGCAGAAGCGAGCCGGCGATATTCAAGGCCGACGTGATCAATCCGCCACCGTTGCTGCGCAAGTCCAGGATCCACGTCCCCTTCGATACCGTGGAGAGCCAGTTCGAAGCCTTCATGAACAGCACGTCGGTCCCTTCCGCAAGCTTGACCGCGCCCTCGATTTCGGTCCCGACGAACTGGCCGATGTAGATGTACCCAACCGCGCCAGGCAAGGTGTCGGCGTAGAGCGTGGGCATGATGTGGGGCTTGCGCACGATCTTGACGGTATTTGTCACCCTCGTGGAAGGACGGTAATACTCGAACTCGACCGCGCGGTGCCCCGCTGTGTCGCGCAGGTATCCGAAGGATGTCGCGGCCCACCGCCCGTCGAAGCGAAGCAGCCGATCGTCGTTTCGCAAGCCAGCCAGCCATGCGGCCGACCCCGAATCGACACTGGCTGCCACCAAGGTGTCGCGAGGCCAGGTTCGGAAAAACATTCCGAAGATGGAATCGCTCACGGTTCCTGAGAGCGCCTGTTCGAGTTCGTCGTGCACCGACGGCGGATAGTAGGCTGTGAAATGGTCGTACTGGAAGGCGGAAAACAATCCGGAAACACCCGATGCCTCCAGCGGCAAAGGCGACGAATGGTTCGATCGATCGATCGAATACAGATCGAGAAGCAACCACCCGAACCAGAACTCCTCGTAACCGGTCCAATTCTGCGGGTAGTACCAGCCATTGCGACGCACCCAGGAGCCCGCTGGTTCGCCGGGTGGTGGTTCGCGTGGAACGTACTCGTCGCCGAGGTAGGAAAGCATCCCAGACCCCAATCCTCCCGCCGGCACGGGCAATTGCGTCTCCAAGCGGTAGGTGGATCCAACCTTGGTCACGACATAGGGAGTGTTCGATCCGTCGAGTACGGCGCTGACCGGCTCGAACTGGCATCCGCCGAGGAACGACAACAGGAGCGCCAGGGCCAAGGCTTGGGGGTGTGCGGTGGGTTGTTTCATTGGGTACCTTGTTGAGCTAGGTAAAAATTTGTCGACACGGCGCCGGTTCGAGAATTTGGATACCGCGCCATCACCGCAACGGGAGTCGCAAGATGGAAGAAATCCTCACGATCGAACAGATGGATGCGCTCGTCCACTCTAGCGAGCCCACGATCCTGTTCAAGTATTCTCCCACTTGTGGCATCAGCCAGGTGGCACAAGAAGCTTGGACGGAGTTCGAAGCCAAGTTCCATGGAGTGCGATTGGCCCAATGCGATGTGCTTGCCGCCAAGCCAGCCGCTCGAAGCGTGGTAGAAATGGTGGGGGTGGCGCACCAATCGCCACAGGTGTTGGTCCTGTCCGGGGGTAAGTGCCTCGCTCATACCAGCCACTACAGCATCAAACTCAATTGGCTCGAGGAAATGGGCGATCGTCTGGTGGCTCTTTCAAGCAACGCCTAAGAACCGGGACCGAATTACCGATACTCGGCCAAAACAAAAACCCTCCCGGAGAATCCATGGAGGGCTTCAGCTGTGTCGACGCCGTCTGTTTCCGGCTGTTTGCGCGTTGGCGAGAAAAAAAAGTTGGCTGGCCCCGGCGGGGGACCAGCCAACCCGCTCGCTGGGAACTGGCGGTTGCAAATCTTGTTTATAAGTTACGGCGCCAAAAACTTAAGACAAACTTAAGAATCACTTAAGTGATCGGAGTTAGTCCTCCGCGAACTCGATCATAAGTCGTGACTCCAACTCGAATCGCCCCCGTCCGTTCTTGAGAATCCGGATCCCTTCGAGGCGCTCCTCCAATCGATCCGACAAAATGCGGATCCGACTTTCGAGGTTTGGGTTGACCGGATCGAGGTGCAAATCCGGGTCTCTTCGAAATTCCCGGTGTTCGAAAATCGTGCGACCCGTCACCGTGTTCGACATAAGCACCTTGTGCAGAATTTTGGCAGGAACACCTCGAAGCAGATGTTCGCCGTTGCAGGAGATGGTCTCGTCCTGGCGGTGGAACACGAACCGCAATCGTTGCCTGTACTGCTGCAGCAACTGCTCGTGGAGCCCGGTCGCCCGATCCAGATCGGAAGGTCCGTCTTCGCCCATCGCATCCCGGATGAGTCGAGCCAGGCCCGATTCGACGCCGACTTGCACCGCTCCACCCCATTTCACCCGCATCAGATAACACTGGGCGCCCAAAGCCGAGCCGCTGCGGATCACCACCCGTTTGCGAACCGGACAAAAAACGTCTTGGAGCGCGATCTCGACCTGGTGGTCCTGGACGTCATGAAGATCTGAGGGCCCGAGCCCTTTGTCGGCGAGCCATTCGAAGAACTTTCCGGTTCGCGAAAGCGGCTTGCCGCCCAGGGACCAGCCTTCCGCGGTACGGGCGGGATGGTGGCCTCGCGGGACCGCCTCGAGGATCTCGCGGGTGTCCCGGACCTGGCAAAGACAATCCACTTCATCGAACGAGGCGACCCCCATCCGATTGGGAGAGTGCCTCAATTGCATTCCCAGCCAGCTTTCCGCATCGTAGCCCGGGAACGAGGAGCGGAACAATGGGTCGTGGATCTGCACGATCCAACCCGTCTTGACCCCGTCGGATTCTGTCACCTTTGCCAATCGGGCGATGGTCTTTGGGGAAAACAGCCGGTTGGACGGCTCGAACAGCTCGAGGATCGTCCGTCGAACGTCGCGACTGCGGGTCAGTTCGATCAGGAACCTGCCGATCAGGGACAACGCTCCCCGCGGCGAGAGGAACGTGCCTCCCTGCAATCCGAAGACGTAGCGCTCCAGGAACGGGAGGAAATCGATCTCGTGGTGCTGGCAGAAGGCCTCGACGGAATCGACGACGCGAAGCTGGTATTCCAGAGGCGACAGCGCCTTCTCGTCCCAGATGTACTGATGGAGATCGGCTCCCTCGAGAATCCGATCGTTCAGCTCCAGCGGATGTCCTCCCCAGAACTCGCGGGCCATCTCGGTTCCGCCCACCAGAAGCAACGCGCTATGAAGGGCGCGAAGCGGTGCGTTCCAGACAGGCGTTGTCATGCCTTCGCTCGAAGACGGGATGGAATTGGACACGTGGACCTAAAGAGTAAATAAACCACCCCGAAGCAAAGCCCTTGGACCGGATGCGCCCCGCCAGGGATTGGTTCAGCGGCAGGGCTTGCCGTGGGATTGCAGGCCCACAGCGGCGCTCCAACCCAATTTTTGCCGAAGGGCGTCGGAAAATGTCGCGTCATGCGGGCGCACCAGAAGCACCGGATGCTTGGACTTGACCACCTTCACCTCGTCGCCGGGATGCAGATGGAACTCGTTGCGGCCATCGGACAGGAGAAGCGCCGATTCGCGGACCCTGGGTTTCAGGATGAACGTCCCTTCGTCGGAAAGGACCAATGGGCGCACGTTGAGGCTGTGAGGCGCCACCGGCGTGAGGATCACGCAGGGAACAGATTGCTCCACGATCGGGCCGCCCAGGGCCAGCGAGTAGGCTGTGGAACCGGTGGGAGTGGCCACAAGCAGTCCGTCAGCCCAATAATCGCAGACAGTGCCGGAAGAATTGGCCACCTCGATCTCGATCATCGACAATTCCCGTTTGCCCCGAAGGAAGAATTCGTTCAGACAGCGATCGCGGTGGACGGCCTTGCGCCCGCGGAACACCGTGGCTTCGAGGACCGTACGCTCCTCGATCAGGTGCATGCCCTGGACCACGCGCGTGAGCGAAACGAGTTCATCGTTGCTGGGAAGGTCGGCCAGGAATCCCAGTCGGCCGTAGTTGAGCCCCAGCAACGGGATGGGTTTGCCGTTCACCAGCCTGGCGGCGGACAACAGCGTGCCGTCGCCTCCGATGGAGAGGACCGCTTCCGCTTTGCGCAAGAGAACGGAATCCGTCACCGGCTTGCAGTCGCGCGGGGCTCCGTGGCTCGTGCTGGAATGCCACAGCAATTCGACATCGTTGAGCCGCGCCCAATCGCGCAGTTCGCGGGCGAGGTCGGCGACGCGTTCGTCGCGCTTGAACGCCACGACACCCAATCGATTGATCTTCTCGCCCATCTTCCGGTTATCCCTGATCGCCCGAAAGCACGCGCAGAAGATGCGGCCATGCCACCGGGAGCGCATCGGCGCCGGAAAGTTCGGTGGTCCCCGCGGTGGAGCTGGCCAGCGCGTGGAAGGCCAGCGCGACGTCGGGAAACCCCTTGGCGTCGACAGATTCCGTCCCGGGCTGTTCTTCGCCGCGCAGGACGAGTCCATCCGGGAAAAGTCCCACCGCCACCCCGAACTCGCGCAGGCCGTCGGCCAACGGCTCCAATTGGTCGTGATGGTCGCGTCGAAGGTCGGCCAGTCCAGACAACACGGTCTCGGCTTCGGCCGCTACCGAGGCCGCAGCCAACAATGCGGCGAAGGATGCCAATCCCGGTACGTCCTGGGCATCGAACTTGCGACCCACCATGCGACCGTGGCGAATTCTGATGTCTCCGGAGGGCACTCCCCGCGCCTCGCTCTTGCGCACGATTTCGATGTCGGCGCCCATGCGACGAAGATTGCCGAACAATCCGCAACGCGAACTCGGAAGGGTCACGTCGCAGAGCAATGCGTCGGTGCCGCGACGCAGACATGCGGTGACGGCGCACCACCCCGCCAAGTCCAGATCGCCGCGCAACCGCACATCGGCGGGCGAAAGGCTCTGCACCGCCGGGACGCGCCTGTCTTCCAATTTGCGGGGAGCCGCTCCGCGCATGCGCTGCATGCGACGGCGCATCTCCTCTTCCTCCACCGACAATTCCTGTTTCGGCGATTCCACTGACAGACCGAACAACGGAAGCGAATCCTCCAACGGGTCGGGGCAACCGGGCGGTTCCTGGAACTCGAGCCCCTCGCCGGAGGCCAGCGCGGCCAGCGTCCAGGCGAACCGGGTTCGGCCATCCCGGCAGACCATCGCCCGCAAGGGAGGCGTGCGCCCCTTGAACGTCCAGTTCACCATTCCGTCGGATTCAGAAGAGGGCGAAACCCAACCCGCTTCGCGCAAGGCGTCGCGCCAAGGCAAGACGGTTTCCGACAACACCGTCGGACAGGAAACGACAACAGGTTTCTCGGCGCTGGACAACCCGGCGGCCAGGGCCACGAAACCGGCGGCGAACTGGGTGGGCAAGAACGGATCGAGGACGATTTCCGTCCGATCGCGCAGATCCTGCGGGGGGCCGATCACCAGACCCTCGCCGTCCAAGGCCACCACCGCGCCGATTCCTGTCAGCCAGCCGCGAACGTGTTCCCATTCGGGGGTGGATTGCCAGTCGCGCAAAAGCGTGCGCCCGGGGGCGAGCATCGCCAGCAAGGCCGCGCACTGGGCCTGGATGCGGTCGGGTGGAAGACGGATTTCGCCCTTCAAGGCCTTGGCCTTGCGAACTTCCAGTTTCATCGTTATCGGTCCATCACCAGAAATTGTCCTTCGGTCAGCGCCTTGCGGGCCTTTTCGGCGTCTTCGGGAGTCGCGAATCCCAGCAGCACGGTGCCGCTTTCGCCTTCCCGCACCTTCAGGATTTCCAGATCCTGCACATTGATGCCGGCCTTGGATAGGGGTTCGAGCATGGCCAGGAGCTGGCCCGGGCTGTCTTCCAGGCGCACGACGAATTCCGTCAGATCGTGGACGATCCCCTTGCGCGGCATCTTGAACTTCTCGCGGAAGCTTCGACCGCTCGCGAACGCCTCGCGGAATCCCTTTTCCGAATCCAGGAGCCTGCGTCCCAGGTCGGGATCGGATGGCAGAATCTGGCTTGCGTGCCCCGATTCCCCCGCGGACAGCGCCTCGAAATACCGGCGCATGGCGTCGGGACCACCCAGTTTGGCGACCTGCGACTGGTCGGTCGCCCAGGTCTTGGCCTTCACCGCGAGCACGGCCAACCTCTCCGACAGATCCTGCAAACCATCGGCGATGGGCGACGGGTTGGTGGCCACGATGTCGCGCCAGACATCCCACGACGACATGGCAAGTCTTGTCATGTCGCGGAATCCACCCGCGGCAAGCGCCAGCGAGGCTTCGGAATAGCGTTCCTTGGAACCGGCCCACCCGGCGAGCACCGATGACAAAATTTGCGGCACGTGGCTGATGCGCGCCACCGAGGCGTCGTGCATGTCGGGGTACAAGATCGCCACACGGGCACCCACGGCGTGCACCAGGGCCTTGGCGGGATCGAGACGTTCCTTGTCCAGATCCTGCGGTGGACACAACACCCACAACGC
>JBDKGS010000134.1:0-11287 GCA_039798065.1 Fibrobacterota bacterium
ATTTTGTTGGGCGTGGCGTTCCTGCTGGGCGGGTGCGCCGAACGCGACAATCCTTTCGATCCGGCGAATCGTACGATCGTCTATCCCAATCCCGACACCACTTGGGTGCCGATACCCAGCCTGCACAACAAGGTCTTTCTGCCGGATTCTGTCAGAGGGCGCGATTCACCATACATCGGCAATCTGCAGACTGCCTTCGCCGAACTTCGCGAAGGCGATACGCTTTGGATCCAGGGTGGCGACAAGATCCACGACCTTGGTGGACGCTTGACCGTCCGGTTCGGTGGGAGCGCCTTGATGCCAAGCGTGGTGCGGACGTTCGGAGGACGGGCGAATCTGCGTGGGCTGACAAAAAAAGGATTGCCGCCCGAAGTGTGCATGGATTTCGGTGGATCCTATGTGACGATCGTGGGGCTCACATTCATGAATTGCCAAACGGCCATCCAGGCCTGGGGGGTGACCGGGCCGTTGACGTTGGATTCGATCGAAATCCAGAACTGCAACAAGGCCTTCGACTCGCTTGAAGTGAAGGGGCGCGTGAAACTCCATCACATCACGATGACCAACATCACCGACTCGATTCCGTTCTCCTTCAAGGCGGTCGACACCCTCGACACGTTGGAATTCAAACTGGTACCGAAAGACTGATCGGGGGGAGTGTCGAATCGGAGGGGCTGTCCCGGCTTTGAAGCTCCCAGCGTAACAAGACAATCATCGGGTATATTGTGGTTGCTGACAGCATGAATCGGGTTAGTGCCTGTAATCGGCATTCTCGATGCTGGCGAACCATCGCTTCAGGAGATCGTCGACCGACCATGCCCATCATCGTTCCGCAGGATCTGCCTGCACGCTCGACCTTGGATGGCGAGCACGTCTTCACGATCGGCGACAAGGAAGCGCGCGCACAGGACATCCGGGCCTTGCAAGTGGCCTTGCTGAACCTGATGCCGACAAAACTTGCCACCGAGACGCAAATCGCCCGCATGTTGGCCAACACGCCGCTGCAGGTCGAACTCACGCTGCTGCACACCACCAGCCGCAAGTCGAAAAACACCGACCCTGCACACTTGGAGGCTTTCTATCAGACCTTCGACCAGGTGAAGGAACGTTCTTTCGACGGGCTCATCGTCACCGGCGCGCCGGTGGAGCAGATGGATTGGTCGGAAGTCGAGTATTGGGACGAGTTGACAGAAATCTTCGAGTGGTCGCGTTCGTCGGTGCGTTCGTGTTTGTTCCTGTGCTGGGGCGCACAGGCCGCGCTTCACCACTACCATGGTTTGGAAAAACGATTGCTGCCATCCAAGAAGTTCGGGGTTTTCCATCACCGGTTGGTGGATTCCCTGCCGGCCTTGGTGCGTGGGCAAGACGACGAATTCTATGCGCCGGTAAGCAGGCATACGGAAGTGCTCGCCGACGACGTACGCGCCATCGAGGGGTTGCAGGTTTTGGCGGAAAGCGACGCCTCGGGATTGCACCTGGTTTGGGAGCCTGAGCAGCATCGCACCTACGTGTTCAACCATCCCGAATACGATGCCGACACGCTCGACGCCGAGTACCGTCGAGATCTCGCGCGCGGATTGGATATCGAAGTCCCGCGCAACTACTACCCCGACGACGATCCAGCACGGAAGCCTCGATTGCGGTGGCGCAGCCATGGACAACTTCTGTTCACCAACTGGCTCAACCACGAAGTCTACCAGCCGACCTCCCTGCCGGTATAGAGGGCAGAGGGCACCCTGGTGGTGCCAGTTCCGGATAAGCTTGTCTATTATTACGTAGGAAGCGTCAGCCAACTAACCAGTTATCGGCCAAAAGGAGTCTTTCCATGCGCGTCGCAATTCCACAATACCAGGGTGTTGTCAGCGGAGCCTACGAGCTGTCCCAGACCGTGTCCTTGCATGATCTGGATTTCCAAAATCTGTCGGTTGCCGATGCGGGCACGCACCCGTTTCCGAAGGTCTCCGAATCGGTGGGCTGGTTCTCGAACAACCAGGTGCACGCCATCTTGATCGGCACCATCGATCCCGACAACGCCGAGGCGCTTTCGGAGCAGGGAATCCACGTCTTCACGGGTGCCGGCGACATGTCGCCGACAGAAACCGTCAACCACTTCCTGCATCTGATGCGCGCGTCCATGGATCGTCACGCCAAAGGACACGGCGGCGGTTGCTGTGGCGGGCATGGCGAGTCGGAAGGCGGATGCTGCGGCGGCGACGAGTCGGCCGACGACCACGAATGTTGCGGTGGCAAGGGCCACGACGACGGCAGCGAATGCTGCGGCGGCAAAGGCCACGGCAAGGCGGAAGGCGAAGCCCACGAGTGCTGCGGCAAGCACGAGCACTGAGCTGAAACAAGCAGTCCCCGCAGCGACGCTGCGGGGTGCTTTCGGGCCAGCAATCAGACCCGAGAAGAACGATCAGCCCCGGATCCGTTCAGCGGAACCGGGGTTTGTGCATCGACTTGTTCGTAGCGAAAAATCAGGGCTTGAGGATTTTCCAAGAGCCCCGAGTGGTTTCCAGCACGCTGGCGCCTTGCGGGACCTTGACAGATTCTGACTCTTCGAAGGTGGTCAGCGTGCGGCCTTCGAGGTCGCGGATCGTACCGCTGGTAGCGGCTTGGAAACGGAGCTGCCCATCGAGCTGGCGAAAGGGGCGAACCTTCCGGTTCATCTCCTTCTTCGAGATGCCCACCGAAAGATCGAATCCGCTAAGCGCCACCACGACGTCCTTGTCGTAAGGGGCGGTGTTCGAGGAGGAGGGGTGCTGCACGACCACGAACATGGTCTTGCCGTCTGGAGTCTGGGTGGATCCCGTGAGTTCGGCGCCGTTGGCACCGACCAGCATCCTCTGGAGGCTGTCGACGGTGGGGTTGGTGATGGCGAGATCCAGCCACCAGCCTTCGCAGATGTTCTTGCCGCTGGGATCGCGTCCTTGGGTTCTGCCGACCAGGTCTTCCAGGAGCACGAGGTAGGCCTTGTCGCCGATCTTGTGGACATGCATGCCGTCGACGCTGGACATGTGCTTGCCCGAGGCCATCACGCCACCTTCGATGAACACCGACATGTTCCAGGTCGCGGTATCCAGGACCAAAATCCGTCCGTGGTAGTCCAGGGCGGTGTCGTTCTTGTAGATGGTGCCTTTGAGGTGTTTTTCCACCGTGGCACCTGTGGCAACGGCCTTGGCGATGGCGCCCTTGTCTCCATCGATGCCGGTTTCGGCGACGAAAACCTTGCCCTCGTGGTAGACCACCCACTCGTGGCGGATGCCCGCCGTGGCGCCGCGACGAAGAGCGACTTCGCGGATGCTGACCAGGGAGTCCAACTGCATGGGCAAGGTGATCCAGGATCCACCGACGCCGTCGGCGTTCTGCTTGTAGGCGTAGAGTTGGCCGTCGATGAGGTCGTCGGCGCGAGTGGCGACGTACTTGAACAAGACCGCGGGGGTCATGTCGTCGGTGAGGATGACCGTGCGGCGATCCGGAAGCATGACGCCGCCCTCGTGCGAGAAGCGACCCATCTTGTAGAGCTTGCGCGCGATGGCGGTCACGGGATCGATCTCGACCATCCAACCGTGGGCTTCGTAGCGGCGAAGGGTATCGTCGAACCCCTGGGTCTTGACGACGACGTCGGAGGTGTCGCGGATCTGCGAGCCGCCAGCGTAGGCTTCCGCATTGGAGAGGGCGGGATACTCTTCGCCGGATACCATGGTTCCCCAAGGCGTGTCGAATCCACCGCAGTTCACCCAGGTTCCACCGACAGCGCGGAAATCGACCGCACGGCCGCGACCCACGCGTGACCAGGAATTGTCCTGCGGGTTGCGGACCACCTTGAACAAGGTGAAGCCGCCGCCGTCGCCATGCGTGGTGGAACTGTCGCGAAGCTCGGAATTCACCCCCAGGATGGCGCTGTCGTTGCCCTTGGTGGGGCCGAGTCCGTGGAACCCGACATAGTCGAAGGTCCTGCGGGCGACCGTGGGGATGTTGTCGAGGCCGTCGATGGAGTCGCCGGTGCGCAAAACGATGTCGGCGCGCATTCCGGTGGGGAACTTGAGCGTCATCGCGTTCATCGACGTGTCGACGGGGGCGAAGGGGACCGCGGCCGACGCGGCGGCGGCGGCCAGGAGCAAAAGTCGAATGTCGTTCATGGTGTCTCCAGGTGTTCTCGGGAAAATCGATGAAATCTTCGTGTTGACGGAATCTGTCCGAGATGGCCTCGGCAGGTTGCTGTGGACAATAGACGCGACCGGGTCTGCGTTGGTGATGCTTTGCCGTTTCACTGCGGTTTCTCGGTGTTCCACATCGTCGCTTCCCGTGCGATTTGGAATCCGAGCACGGGTTTGCCCCATGATTGGGCTCCCACCAATCGACCGTCCGGTCCACCGCTGCGGGCATTCCCCAGCCAGACACTGAAGATGTGCCTCCAGGTGGTCCAGCGCGGGCCGATCGTCCAAGCCGGGCAGGGCAACCCGTAACCGGACACGGGTTGGGAAATTTCACCGACCATCGCGAGATTTTCCCGAACGCGGACGATCGCCTGGCCGTGGATTGCGATCGTGGCATCCGTGGATTGGGAACTCTTCCACGGAGAGCTGGAGTTCCCGTGCCATTCGACCCCACCTCCCATCCACATGGGATCGAACCCGATTCCGACGCCGGACCAAAACCACGGAGCCGAAGCGTCGGGAGCATCTTCCTGCTCGAACCAGGTGCCACCACCCTGGACCCCGGCATCCAAACGCCAGCCTTCGCGGAGCTTCCAATTGTGCGTCAGCCGCAGGTCTCCCGACCACGAATCGTAGGCTTCCCGCGCCACCCCGTTGGTGCGCGTGAGGCCGACATCGAAGCCAGGGAAAAGCCCTAGGCGCAAATCCAATCGTACCCGCAGGAATCCTCCATCGTACCCGAAAAGATCGCGTGCGGGATCGTCGAACGCTTCCCCCCACGGCCGGTGGGACAAGGCGAACAACAGGCAGCCTTCGCAGGTGGTTGTGGGGAGCGGGGATTCCACGGCCCGCTCCAACGGGGTTCGGATTCCGGGTTGTGGGTCGATCGCATCCGATCCAGAAGCATCGATGCATGGCAGGAACACTGCGCACAATAAGACAAAAAATGCCTGATGTCGCGGCGTCCGGGTCAAGGGCCGCACCGAGGGCCTCCTGCGGCGATCCAGCGCAACAGCGGGTTCGATTCCGAGGAATCGAGAGGGCCGGAAGGAGGGATTTGCCCTCCCCCCACCTTGAACTCGATGGGCTCCAGTGTGAGCCGAACCAGTTCCCAACTGGATAGATCGACCGCGTGACCCGAACCATGGCAGACGATGCAGCGCTTCGCGATCAAGGGCTGGATGTCGCGCTCCCAGCACGGCGCCGATGCCTTGGCGGGCGGTGGTTCGAGGCTGGGGCGGAGCGGATCCAGCTTTTCGCCGCATCCCGAATGCAGCGCCGTCACGGCAAGAGCGAACAGGACTCGGCCGGTCACGGACACCGAATCGCGCCTTGTTCGACCCACGAGATCAAGGTGTTCCTGTCGGCTTCCCGCAAATCGCCGCGCATGGGCATCTTGCGGCTGGACAAATTCTGACGAATCCGTTCGGAACGGAACCTGGCGGAATCGGGAAGCGACAAATTCCCCATGGCCGAACCGGAGCCGTGGCAGGCGATGCAATTGCGCTTGAGGATGGGAAATGCGTCGCGTTCCCAGCAGGGAGTTTGCGACGATCCGGGAGCATCCGGGCTGACGGCAGAAAATGTCAGGGCCAGAGCGATGATGGATGCGATTGCCATGCCGAGAAATAGACCATCGGCCTGTTTCAATCCTCGTTCGAGCCGATTCCGATCTAGTAGCGGATCCGGTAATGATTTGATCGCTACGGGTCCGATTTCAGGTCAGCTGTTCGCCTTGGCCCATGTCGAAGATCCGGTTTTCCTTGGCGACCTGCGAATACCATTTCCCCGATGATTTCAAGGTGCGCTGGCGGGTCTCGAAATCGACGTGGACCAGACCGAACCGCTTGGAGAATCCATCGGCCCACTCGAAGTTGTCCATGAGGGACCAGGCGAAGTAGCCCTTCACCGGAGCGCCATGGTCGCAGGCCTGCGCCAACGATGTCAGGAATTCCCGGTGGTAGGCCGTGCGCCACACGTCGTCCAATCCGCCCACGTCCCAGGCGCAGCCGTTTTCTGTCACGTAGATGCTGGGGGGATTCCAGAATTCCTGGCAAAACAGCGGAATCCAGTACCCGATGTCGGGTTCGACGAACCAGCCAAAATCCGTCCGCATCGACTCTTGACGCATCCAGGGCTTGGCGTCGTTCTGGGTGGCCGACACGCGGTTGGCCGAGTACAGGTTGAGCCCCATGAAATCGGGCCTGTCGCCGATCAGCTCCATGTCGCCTTCGAGGACGATGGGGACATCGCTACCAAATTCCGTCCACTCCTGTTCGGGGTAGCGCCCCAGCCAAACCGGATCGTGCCACCATCCGGCGGTTTTGCGGAAGTTCTTCTTGGCCAGTTCGATGTCGGCGGGGGTGTTGGTGGCAGGCAGGGTCGGGAACGGATCGTGGACGAAGCCGACCTGGATGTTGTCGCGGCCAAGGGTGTCGCGAAGCGCGAGCGACGCGTGTCCGTGGGCGAGCAGGACGTTGTGGCGGGCGTTGAGCACGTCCTTGCGAGGAAGCGTGTAGCCCGGTGCGAACTTGCCCATCCCGTAGGCGCGGTCGGCGGCGTTCACGCCTTCGTTGATGGTCATCCATTTCTTGACGCGGGTTCCCAGCCTTTGCGCGACGGCGGAGGCGAAATCGCCCATGGCCTGGGCTGTGTCGCGCGACAACCAACCTCCCCAGCGGTCTTCCAGGGCCTGCGGAAGGTCCCAGTGGTACAGGGTGGGGCAGGGCTCGATGCCGCGTTCCAGCAATCCGTCGACCAGGCGTTCGTAGAAATCAAGTCCCTTGGCGTTGACGGATCCTGTCCCGTTGGGGATCACGCGCGGCCAGGAGATGGAAAACCGGTACGATTGCAGGTTCATGGACCGCATGAGGTCCACGTCGTCGCGCCAGCGGTTGTAGTGGTCGCAAGCCAAGTCGCCGGTGTCGCCGCCCAGAATCTTGCCGGGGGTGTGGCAAAATCTGTCCCAGATGGATTCCCCTTTGCCGTCCTGGTTCCAAGCGCCCTCGATCTGGAAAGCAGAAGTTGCCGCGCCCCACTGGAACCCTTCCGGGAAGGTGGCCGTCCGCATCGCGACGGTGCGTGGATCGGCGTGGAGAAGGCTTTGTGAAAGGGACGGCATGGAAGCTCCGGGCGTGAACCAATTGGAGATTGCCGGGTGCACCGGCAGGTGTCGCGAATGCGAGCGGCTGGTTGGAATCGAACTTAGTCGCAATACGGGGGGAGAGCGTTCATCCCTCCTTCGGGTCTGCATCGACCCGCGACATTGGGTATACTGGATGGGCCTGTCCGGCGAGGAACAAGACCGATGCCCACCACCATTCCGTTCACGAAACAGCTCCCGAAGGCCTTCAAGCCTATTCTGCTTACCATCCTTCGAAACGGCTACACCCGACAGGAGTTGCTCAAGGATGTGCTGTCGGGCGTGATCGTGGGCGTGATCGCGCTCCCCTTGGCCATCGCTTTCGCGATCGCCTCGGGCGTGAGTCCGGTCCAGGGGATCGTGACAGCCATTGTCGCGGGTTTCCTGACCTCGATCCTTGGCGGCAGTTCGGTGCAGGTATCTGGACCCACCGGGGCGTTCATCGTGATCGTCTACGGCATTGTTCAGCAATACGGATACGATGGATTGGCCACAGCCACGCTCATCGCCGGTATCCTTCTGGTGGGCATGGGGCTTGCACGGTTTGGTGGTGTTCTCCAATTCATCCCGTTCCCCGTGATTGTGGGATTCACGTCCGGAATCGCGCTCATCATCGCGACCGGACAGATTCCGTCATTTTTGGGACTGACGCTGCAGAAGGATCCGGCGGATTGGATCGAGAAGATCGAGCTGTACTCCAGGCACTTGGCTGACGCCAATCCTTCGACCGTCGCGATCGGATGCGCGTCGTTGGCGCTGGCGATCGGGTGGACGACATTCGCCAACCGTTTTTCCTCCCGGGTGTTGTCGCGCGTTCCTGGATCCTTGGTCGCCATCGTGGTGACATCGCTCGTGGTCTGGGGCTTCGATCTCCATGTCCTGACCATCGGACAAAAGTTCGGACAGATTCCCAACGAATTCCCGTCGCCCCACCTTCCCGCATTCAGCCTGACCTTGGCTCGAGAGATGTTCCAGCCGGCTCTCACCATCGCCATGCTGGCGGGGATCGAATCGCTGTTGGCCGCGGTGGTGGCCGACGGCATGACCGGACACAAACACCGGTCCAACATGGAATTGATCGCCCAAGGCGTCACCAACATCGTCTCGCCGATTTTTGGCGGGATCCCTTCCACAGGAGCCTTGGCGCGCACCGCCACCAATATCCGAAACGGCGCGCAAAGCCCGATCTCGTCGGTCGTCCACGGCCTGACCCTGCTTTTGATCCTGCTGTTCCTGGGCAAGCTCGCGGCGTTCATCCCCATGGCCACGTTAGCGGGGATTCTCTTGGTGGTGGCCTACAACATGTCGGAATGGCGCACTTTCGCGAAGGTGTTCAAGGCGCCCAAGAGCGACCTGCTGGTGCTGCTGCTCACGTTCACGTTGACAGTTGTTGTCGATCTCACCGTGGCCATCCAGGTGGGCGTGGCGGCTGGGGCCATCCTGTTCATCCGACGCATGGCGGAAGTCGCGCAGGCCAACGTGATCACCGACACCTTGAGCGAAGACGACGACGAGGTGGCCGACCCCATGAACGTTTCGGCACGACAGATTCCGTCTGGAGTGGTGGTGTACGAGGTGTTCGGATCGTTCTTCTTCGGGACGGTGGAAAAATTCAAAAGCACGCTTTCCGAGCTGGAGAGACCTCCCAAGGTGCTCATCATCCGCATGCGCGTGGTGCTTTCCATGGACAGCTCGGGCCTGCACTTCCTGGAAGACCTCATCGAGCGATGCCGCAAGGAGAAGATCCGGCTCATTCTGAGCGGAGTGCATGCCCAACCCACCGTGGCCATCGCACGTGCCGGACTTCTGGAAGAGCTGGGCGACGACGCCTTCGCCAGCAACATCGACCAGGCTTTGAACATGGCGCGACGACATTTGGGGATCGCGGAAATCGAGCCTCCGACAACCGTAGCTCCTCGCACGTCCTTGCAGCGCGGATAGTCGAGAGTCCTGCCCGGGTCGCGAAGCTTGATGCCAAGCGGGACCGGACGAGCATGGTTTCGTTCGCTGGACGATCGGCTCCAGGAATGGGATGATGTCGTCGCGTGAAAGGACCAACTTTCCAAATGAAGTTGAAAATCGTATTTCCGGTCGCATTGGCGTTTTTTCTGGCGACGACACTTCTGGTTGCGGAAGGCGCGCGCTCGATGTCTACAGGCGCCGGATATTGGCGCTTCGTGTATTGGGGTGGGCTGGGGCTGGAATTGGTCGGGTTGGCCGCGCTCGCATGGCTTGGGCGCAGCCTCGTCTCCCAGCTGGACGATACGCGCAAGCTACTGGCGGCTTTTTCCGACGGTGACTTGTCGCGACGCCTTCCGCCAAAATCCGTCATCGAAGAGATGGGCTCCATCGCACGATCGGTGAATTCGGTGGGCGAGGCGCAATGTGCCCTGGTGACCGAGTTGAAGGAAGGATCGCAGGCGTTGGAGCGCGAGGCGCGGTCTTTCGAGACCACCTTCGCCCGCATCCGGTCGCAGTCGCAGCGCAGCCGCGAGGCTTCGGGAACGGTGGCGGCCGCGTTGGAGGAAATGACCGTCGGGGTGGCCTCTATCACCAAGGAAATGTTGGAATTGGAAACCGCCACGCAGGATGTGTTCGGAACCTCACGGCGTCTGACCGTGATGGGGTTCAATGCTTCCATTGACGTGTCGAGACAATATCTGACGCTACAGGCGACGGGGAAATTGCTGGAGGCGGCGCGCGCCGCCATGGTGGAACTGGAGACCACCGGGCGTGAGATCGCGGGAATGGCCAACGGGATCATGGACGTGGCGGGCAGGACGCGACTGTTGGCGTTGAATGCGTCCATCGAGGCGGCTCGCGCGGGCGAGGCGGGGAGGGGGTTCTCCGTCGTGGCGCAAGAGGTGAAAGAATTGGCCGCGCAATCGGCTGGCATGGCGGAACGGATCCAGACGCAGGTCCAGGCCGTGTCGCATGGCACCGAAAGGGTTGCCGGTGAGATGGACCGTACATCGAACGCCCTGCAGCAATCCCTGAAAGCCGCCATCAAGGCTCTCATCACCGTGGAGCACCAGAGCGCACTTTCTACGGAAAACTCCGAACGATTGGAATCCACCAGCTCGAACATGACGGAAATTGCCAGGACCATCGAAGAATCGAAGAGCGCTTTGGACGAGATCAATCGCAGCGTCCATGAAGTCGATTCGCGGGCCAAAGCGGTGGAAAACGCCATTCTGGGGGCCCAGGCAGGTGTGGACGAACTCGGTCGTTTCGCAAGGTCGTTCAAGGGGAACGTGAAGGAAATGAAGGTGCGATCCCCGTTCTTCCCGTGGACGGAAGAACTGAGCGTGGGTGTGGCTCGCATGGACGACCAGCACAAGGTGTTGCTGCGGCTGATCAATCGCATCGCCGATTTGACGGATTCCGGCGGTGGCGGAGCCGCCATTCGCGTCGTGCTTGGACAACTGGTGGACTACACCAAATTCCATTTCAAGGACGAGGAACAGTTGATGGAAACGGCTGGCTTCAAGGACCTGGCGGCGCACCGGAAGATCCACGAAGGTTTCGTGGCGGAGGTGGGGCGGCTGGTCGCGAAGGCCACGGAAGGCGATACCATCGACGCCTCCTCGCTGCTGCCGGTTCTGAAGGATTGGCTGATCCGGCATATCCAGGGTACCGACAAGATCTACGGCGCGCATGTGGTGGCGAAAAATTCCGCAGGGGGTGATGCGTGAACGACGAACTCGTGGAAGCAATCGACAAGGCCACGGTCGCGCATGCGCTTTGGAAGGCTCGCATGATCGGTTTGTTGGAAGGCGAGGAGGCGACCTTCGATCGCAAGTCGGCGTCTGACCCCCACGCCTGCGAGTTCGGGAAATGGCTGGATGGAAACCAAAATCTGTCGTCATCGCATCCGGAGTACGCACGGATCCGCGCCAACCACGAGGCCTTCCACGCCACCTTGGGGGAATGTCTGGACGGGATCGCAGCCGGGCGAACCGAGGCGGCCAGGAAAAGCCTTGCC
>JBDKGS010000135.1:0-11251 GCA_039798065.1 Fibrobacterota bacterium
TTTGGAACAGGACACCCTGCAAATTCCAGCGCTGGCCAAGGACACCATCGCCTACCAGCATCAGGTTTTCACCACCAGATCCCCTTCCGGACTGACCCTGCTCGCCGGAGACAGCATCCTCGCCTTCTACGATTGGGACGGAAATCGTCTTCCCGTTCCCGCCGGAACGATCACCTTGAACAAGTCGACCGTGGATGCAGATTTCGGTGATGCCACTTTCTGGCATGCCAGCGGAAGCGAACTGCGCGCGTTTCGCATGAAGATGATCGAAAGCGCCAACAAGCCCGCATATTCGAAGGGAATCTACGACGCCGGTCAGCTCTCTACATACTGGATCGCTCCTGAATCGCAGAAGGCATTTTTCGTGCAGGTGGACGGCGATGGCATCGATACGACCGTCTACACGACATCAAACGACGCAACGATCAAAATCTCGGCCACCACGATCGCGGCTCGTGCGGCTGCCACTAGTCAAAAAATTCTGTGGAGGGTCGCCTACGCCGCGGGCTTGGATGCCAATGCGCCTTCTTCCAAGGTCAACGCACTGCAATACACCGCCTGGCAGGAGGCATCCATCGGCACTGCGGGTGTTTCCGCACGCACCGCTGTGAAGCCGAGCCTGGGCGCCATCGCGACGGAAAACGGTCTGCGCATCTCGTGGACCGGCGACATCCTCGGCTCCTTGGAAATCCTCGACGCTTCAGGGCGCAGGTTGGGGCTCGTCGACGCGTCCATGGGCAAACAAATCGATTTCGCCACCACTGCGAAAGGACTCCTGCTGGTCCGTGGTGCCAACCAGATCGCCAAATTCACCCGGTTCTAGGCTCCTCGGCCCCGACCAAACGTCGTTTTTTGACAGCACGGCTTCCTCTTCGCGAGGCGCTGTGCTTTTTCGTTTCTTCGGATGCATTGGCGATCGCAAAGATGGCCAACGGATCTCGGCGGCACCGATCCAATCGCCCTACTTTTGCGACAAACAGATTTCGACCCATCCACAGGAGACCGGAATGTTCACTCGACTCGCTCATGTTTGCTTGAATGTCCAGAACCTCGATCGTTCGCTCGCCTACTACAAGCGGCTTGGATTCAAGCCCCGGTTCGAATTCACCCGCAAAGGCAACCGCTTTGGAGCGTACCTGGAGATCGCTCCAAACAACTTCATCGAGATGTTCGAGGATCCGTCGTTGGACTCGCCCGTGAACACCGGCATCGCGCATTTCTGTCTGGAATCGCACGACCTGGACAAGACCATGGCCCAGTTGCGGGCCAACGGCGTGGAATTCACCGAAAAGAAGCTGGGCTGCGACGACACCTACCAGATCTGGCTGCGCGACCCCGACGGCAACGCTTTCGAAGTCCACCAGTACACGTCCACCAGCCGGCAGATTACCGGTGGCGACGTCGAGGCCGACTGGTAGAATCTCGTTTAGACAAAAAACGCCCGCCGACGGATTTTGTCGGCAGGCGTCGGATTCTGTCTCGTATGAACATCGCCCCAGCGGCTTGTCGCGGGGAATGATCGATTCGCCCCGGCTACGCGCCGGGCCGATCGAGTAGATCAGGGGTGGAGGACGGAAACTGTCCGCACTCCGGCTGCATCGCGAACGCGAACCAGAGCCACGCCCTTCCAGGCGGGAACCGGGAGGTTCGCCGTCACGGAGCCGGCGACCGCGGATTGCGTCAGGATCCGCCCATGCAGGTCAAGCACCTGGACCGTGCCAGTGAACGAGCCGCCGAAATCGATGGCGATCGCGTCGCCGGAAAGTGCTGCCCGCAAACCTGTGCGTGCAGACCGAGAGCGCACCGGAATGGGCTGGGCCACGATGCTGTCGGGTCCGCGGAACTCCATCCAGTTGAGGTTCACCAGGCTCGATTGCCCCTTGCCTTCTTCCCAGTCCACGCGGATCGTGGCGGAATCTGTCATGTCGAGCGTAAACGAGTCGGTGGCGACCACGGTCTTCCAGGTCTGCCAGCCGCCGGTTCCTGCCACTTTGACGTTGGCTTTGACCGCTCCATTGATGGTGAACTTGAGAGTGGCGCCTTCCGAACCGCTGGCCACCCGCACGGCCACGACCTGCTTGCCTGTCGGGAGCACGGCACGGAACTGCGCCCAGGACGAGTCGGTGGTGTAGCCAACGCTTCCCGTCCCATCCTCGTCGCCCGAGGACTCCTTGGTCAGGCTCGTCAACGTCACCGCGTTCTCGGCTTCGATGCGAACCGATCGGTGGATGGTGTCGATCTGCGGAGGATCGGCTTGCGTGCTTTGGCGCCCGGTGAGCTCGAGCCAGTTCAGGTCGAACAAGCCGTCCCATTCCAAGCGGATGGTCGCTGCGCCTTTTGCCACCAGGAACGAATCCGAGACCACGGTCTTCCACTTGCCCCAACCGCCGGTTCCAGTGAACTTCACGACCGTGGCCACCTTGCCGTTGACCTTCACCGTCACTTGGGCGTTGGCCTCGCCGCTCCCGATGCGAAGGGCGATCACGCCGTTGCGTCGCTGCGGAACCACCGTCTGGTATTCTGCCCAACTGCCGATCTTCGAGTTGCCAAGGAAGGAGCTGTTGTCCTCGTCGCCGGGACCCGATGTCGTCAGGTCGCCACGGGTCTTGAAGTCTTCCGCTTCGATGCGCCCAGGCAAAAGCGAGCTGTCGACCGGAGGGAGCTCGAAGGTGAACATGGTGTTGCGGGACCGGACCAGTTCGCGCACGAATTTGCCGGATTCCGTCAAGTCGGTGGAATCCCAGTTCGACAGTTTGGTAGTTCCTGCCTTCAGGATCGCCGAAGCTTCGGCCTTGTTCTGCACCGACCAGTTGCACGAAGAGATTTTGTTGGAGTCCATCCAGGCGAACCATTCGTTGGTGGCCTCCGGGTAGATGGCCTTGTCGATGGTGCCGCCGTCCTCGTTGGTGGTGCCCCACTCCGAAACGAACAGCGGAGCGCCGTTGGCCAAGGCTGTCCTTCCGCGTTGGATCAAGGTGTCGCGGTGCGAACCTGCGTAGAAATGCAGCACATAGGCCACGTTGGTGTCGGAAATCGGATCGAGCGAGGCCTCGTCGACGTCGCGCGACCATTGGCGAGTCCCGACCAAAATCAGATTCGGGCTGTACTTGCGGATGATGGGGATGATCTCTTCCGCGTACGCCTTGATCTCGGGCCAGGTGTAGACGTTCGCCCAAGGCTCGTTGAACAATTCGAAGATCACGCCGGGATTGGCCCCATATTTTTTGGCCACCGCCTCGAAAAACGACTTCGCCGCCGCCTTGTTCTTGATGGCGTAGTGCGAATGCCAGTCGATGATGGAATAAATGCCCCGCGCGGTTGCGGCTTTCACCACCGCATCCACCTGCCCGAACGACCCCGCGGAGTCGCCTCCCATCTTGCCATCGTCGCCAACACCGATCGCGGCGCGAACAACCGAGCAATTGAAGTCGTCGACCAGCCAGTTGACGGTCTTGCCGTTGTAGAAATTGCCGCCTTCGGGCCACTGGCTCCAGAAGAAGCTCATGCCGGTGAGCTGCACGGTATCGCCGGTCTTGTCGCCGATGATCCGATTCCCCTTAGTCTGCAAGCGACCATGGAGATCGAGAGGGGTGGCCGCGAAGGAGATGGATGCGCTGGCGGCGATGATAGCGGCAAGTGCCGACATTTTTCGGTACATGACGTTCCCTGGAAGACAAACAAGAATGGGTGAGTGCTGACCAAGGGAGGGCAATCCCCCCACTAGGAGCGGTTGAAAACAGCTTATGTCGGGAGGGCGACTCGCACGGGTCGTTTTCACCCGTGAGGGATATTTTCCTCCTCTGCTGGAGCAGTGGGAGTCACCAGAAAGTTCGATGGGCTCAAGGGACGACTTCCCGATCGGAGAAGGTTTGTGTACATTTACCCCCCTCTGTTGGGCTTTACGGCTCGAGAGGGTGAGATTCGGTAGCTCAGTCGGTAGAGCAGCGGCCTTTTAAGCCGTGGGTCGAGGGTTCAAATCCCTCCCGAGTCATTCGTCATGCAGACCATTCGTGAGCTTCTGGACGATCCGCGGCTTTTCCCGTCCCTCCGCCAAATCGTTCCAAGCCGCCCCAGGCTTGATGTCGCCGGTCTCGACGGCGCCGCACCTGCTGTGGCCATCGCCATGCGCCATCTCGCGCAAGGAAAAAACGCCCGCACGCTGGTGCTCGCCGCCGACGCCCGCGAATTGGAGCGCTTGCGCGACGACTTGGGTGCCCTCCTGGGCGACGACCAGGTTCTGCCATTTCCCACGCTGGAATTGAAGCCGTACGAATGGCGCAAGCCGTTCGGTGCCTCGCTGGAAAGCCGCCTGACAACTCTTGACGCGTTGCGCCGCCCCGGCCCCGCCATCGTGGTGGCTACCCACGCGGCCTTTGGACAAAGATTGTCGGAACCCGGCGCCATCGGGCGAGAGGCGATCGTCCTCAAGAAGGGCGACCTGGCCGACCTCAAGGAACTGCGCGGCGACCTGTGCCGCTTGGGCTATCGCGAAGAACCCCTGTGCGAGGAGATGGGGACGTTTTCCGTCCGCGGCGGCATCGTCGATGTGTTCGGGTACGGGATGGACAACCCGGTGCGGCTGGAGCTTTGGGGCGACGAGATCGAGACGCTGCGCAGCTACGACCTGTTCACGCAGCGCAGCCAGGACGAGATCGCGGAAGTGGAAGTGCTTCCGCTCGACGAAGGCCTGCCCGGCAAGGAGGCCCTGCAGGAAGGGCTGTTCAAGCTGTTGGAGGCTTTTCCCGGCGAAGACAGGCGCTTCGAGGTGGAACGCCAGCGTCTGGAAGACGAAGGCGACCGCACCGGTTGGGCGTGGCAACGACCGTTCTTCGCAAGGCTCGACTGGACACTTCTCGACCACCTGGGCGCGAACGCCGAGGTCTTCGTGTTCGGCGATCCACTGGCCTCGCAGAAGACCCTTCTGGAGACCGCCGCGACGCTGCGCAAGGCCGCGGTGCACACTGGGCATTTCGTGTCAGTCCCGGAAGCCATTTGGTTTTCGGAACAGGAATTGTCCAAGCGATTGGACGCGGCACCCGGTGCGCGGTTCACGCCGTTCTTGGGCGACGGTACCGGATTCCGGATCGACTGCCGCGTGCAGGAACGCGCGGGCACCGGCATCGCCGAAGCGGGCGCGCGGATCAAGGAGCTGGACAAGAGCGGCGTGAAGGTCACGCTGGTCTCGGTGAACCAGGGCCAGGCTTCGCGCCTGACGGAAATCGTCGAAGATCTGCCGCTGGCAGGAATTGTCGTGGGCCATCTGTCGGCGGGTTTCACGCTGGCCACCGACGGCCAAGCGTGGTGGACCGACCACCAGATCTTCCACCGCTTCGCGCGGCGCGTACGCCGGTCGAAGAGTCGCGGCGGCGCCAATCTGCTGGACATCGAATCGCTCCAGAAGGGCGATTTCGTGGTGCACGACAGCCACGGCATCGGCAAATACCTGGGCATCGAGCGCATCACCGCAGGCGACCAGATGGTCGACGTGCTGGTGATCCAGTACGAAGGCAAGGACCGGCTGCGCGTGCCGGTGGCCGAGATGGCCCGCATCCAGAAGTTCGGTTCGCGCGACGGTGGCGAACCGCAACTGCACAAGCTGGGCGGCCGCACCTGGGACGTCCTCAAGGAGAAGACCCGCAAGGCCATCGAGGAAATGGTGCGCGAGTTGGTGGAACTGTACGCCAAGCGGTCGGTTGCCAAACGCCCCAGCCTTCCGCCCGACGACCACTTCCAAAAAGAGTTCGAGGATTCCTTCCCGTGGGACCTCACGCCCGACCAGGACCGCGCCGTCAAGGAAGCCAAGCTGGACATGGAGTCCGACAAACCCATGGACCGCCTGGTGTGCGGCGACGTGGGTTTTGGTAAGACAGAAGTTGCCGTGCGCGCCATCTTCAAGGCGGTGATGAGCCGCCGCCAGACCGCCGTGCTGGTTCCCACCACGCTCTTGGCTTCGCAACATGCGAGCACCCTGCAAGAGCGCTTCGCCGACTGGCCCATCCGCGTGGAACTGCTCAATCGATTCGTGGGCCCCAAGGAACAGAAACAGATTCTGTCCGACCTTGAAGCGGGCAAGGTCGACGTGATCGTGGGCACCCACCGGATTCTCGCCAAGGATGTCAAATTCCGGGAACTGGGCTTGCTCATTTTGGACGAAGAGCAGAAGTTCGGCGTGAAGCAAAAGGAAAAGCTCGTGGAGCTGCGCCACGAATTGGACGTGATGACCCTGACGGCCACGCCCATTCCGCGCACGCTGCACATGTCACTTTCTGGCGCCCGCGACATTTCCATCATCTCCACCCCGCCGCGCAATCGATTGCCGGTGGAAACCCGGGTGCGCAACTTCCACGAGGAGTCGCTGGCCGAAGCGATCAAGGACGAGTTGGAACGCGGGGGCCAAGCCTTCGTGGTCTCGCCGCGCATCGAGGGGCTGGAAGAACTTGCGCGCATCATCGAGGAGCAGGTGCCCGAAGCCCGCGTTTGCATTGGCCACGGCCAGATGGGCGAAGACGAGTTGGAGCAGGTGATGTCGGCGTTTTTGGGTCGCGAATTCGACGTTTTGGTGAGCACCACCATCGTCGAAGCGGGCCTGGACATTCCCACCGTGAACACCATCTGCGTGATAGATGCCCAGAAGTTCGGCCTGTCGCAGATGCACCAATTGCGTGGTCGCGTGGGGCGCTCCGACATTCACGCTTTTTGTCACCTGTTCGTGCCCGATTTGGAACGCTTGCCGCAGGACGCGAAACGTCGATTGCAGGCCTTGGAGCAATTCACCGACCTGGGTTCGGGCTACGCGATCGCCATGCGCGACCTGGAAATTCGCGGTGCAGGCAACCTGCTGGGCCACAAACAGAGCGGCTTTACCGCCGCGGTTGGATTTGAAACCTACTGCCGCATCCTGAAGGAAACGGTGGAGACCTTGATGGGCAAGGAGCCTCCCAAGGCACCGTTGGAACCGCGCATCGAACTCGATGGAGCGGCCTACCTGCCCGAGGATTACATCGAGGATTCGCACCAACGCATCCAGTTGTACCAGCGCATTTCGCGGACAAAAACTGCCGTCGATCTGGACCAGATGCTGTTGGAGCTGCGCGACCGTTTCGGCCCCATCCCCGATCCCGCCGCCATGGTGATCCGCATGATGCAATCGCGGCTGGCGGCTCGCGTTGCCGGTGTGGCTGTGGGTGGCATCGCCAAGGGTCGCATGATTTTGGAATTCGACGATGCTTGGCGCCCCGAGTTGCCGGTATTGAAGGAACGCGCCAACGGCCTGCGCCCCCGCATCGAGTGGATGTCGACCACCGCGCCACTGCGCATGATCGCCGACCTCACCGGATATCCGCCTTCCAAGCAGCAAGAGGAATTTCTCCTGATTCTACGGCGGCTTGCCGGGGAACCCGCCGCGAAAGCTTGACCCATTCCGTACTCGATTTCCGAGACACCCCGTCGATGTCGAGAGATCAAGATCGTTCACTGTATCCAGCGCTGTTGAACGCAGTCTGACAACATCCGCAACGGAATCTTCGTCGAACGGCTTCCATCCCCCAATGCCTTGAGATACCTTCTCGTCGAATCAACATTCCGAGTCCGGGTACCGGGCGGATCGCAGGCGACAATTTCCGTCGATACCTGCCTTCCGATGAACGCGACCGGACGACGGCGACGACGCGTCGGGAATTAACCCCATTCTGACCGCATCGAAACCGAGATCGTTCCAATACCGAGACCACCAGGAACAAACCGATGACAACGTCCTTCCGACAGTTTCTGTTCGCACTTCTCCCGCTTGCCGCCAGCGCATCGTGGCAGGCGGTGGGTCAAGCTGGCACCGACGCCCGCCCCGGCCCGCGCGAAGCTGCCTTGGGCACGCCCTTCTGGAGCGACTCGTCGCGCTACAATCTCTTCTCGGCAGCCGGCAATGCCATCGGCCTCATTCCAGGCGAAGGCAAGTACCTCACTCTGCAAGTGTCCACCTCGAACACTTCGTTCTCCGGTGGAGGCGCCAAGGCCTCCGAATCGCACCCCATCGCCTTTGAAATGCTCACCGCCGACTCGTGCAAATACGGTCTTCGGTTGGGTGTGGAATACGAAAACCAGACGCTGAAGGCCCTCCCAGGCTTCCCGGAATACCAGGCCAACCGCATGCATTGGGGCCTTGATGTGGGAGCCAATCTGGTTGGGAACCGTTTTCTGTCCATGGGCTTTGGAATCCGCGGTCGCGTCCCCTCGAGCCAAACGCAGGACACCTCGGGACAACTGGGAACTTCGGGCAAGCTCGAACGTTGGCAGCCTGCCCTGGAGGCGCTGCGCCTCTCGCTCGGTTCAAGAATCGCCGATTTCGCCACCATTTCCGCTCGCGTCGAAGCGGGTGCAACTGTCGACACGCTCAACCACACCGCATCCGGCAACACCCGCAAGAGCCAAGATCGCACTGGACAAGTTTTGTTGCCGTACTGGGGATTCGGTGCCCAGTTCGATCGTCCGAATCTGCCCGCCACAGGCTTTTTGGAATACGGCTTTGGTACGTCCTACCGGCTTGGCGTCCTGAAAACCGCCGCTGCCAATGGACTCGAAGGCTCCAATATCGACATGCCGCAGTTGACCACCGACTCCGCGCGTTTCATCGCCGGAGCCACGGGTCGTGTCGACAACGTACCCGATCACCTTTTCCGCCCTTCCATGACCGTCTACCTGATTTCCAGCAGCACCCAGGCCTACGCACCCATCAAGGGCGCGCAGTCGACCGACTTCATGCGCAAAGGCGACGAGATGGTCGACACCAACTGGACCCTCTCGCGCACCGGAGTCGCTTTTGGCCTTGGTTGGGAATGGACCGGCGGAGTGAAGGTGAGCACCGAGTGGGAGCGTCAGTCCCAAAAATTGTCACGCGGCGACAAGTTGATGGGCGGCCAGACCGACAAGCATGTGGACCATCGCATTTCGTTGGGTACCGAAGTCGGGCACACCGTGATCCCCGCTTTGCGCGAAGCGGTTCCGGCAGGCATTGCCTTCTGTGTGCGGATGGGAATGCGCAAGCAGAGCCTGGCGGGCTACGAGTTCGAACCCGGATTTTTGCAAGGCCTCAGGACCGGCTACGAGCCCGTCGGCGGATCCTACCCCAACCTCTATTCCGAAACCAACCACAATTGGACCGGCGTGGCAAGCCAGGTCGGACTCGATCCGAGGCTTGGATCAGGCTCCGACGAAACGGCGTATTCGCTGGGCCTTGGCGCCTCCTTCTTGGGCGGAAAGCTCGGACTCGATGCGGCTTTGGTGTTCGATTCATGGAAAAGCGACATCGCCACGGTTCCAGAGATGAGTGGAACCGGATGGAACCTCGGAGCGCATTGGTCCTTGTGATCGAATGCCACTCGACTGGATCGAGACGAATTCTCTTTGTACTATGAACACACCTTCACCCCACCCATTTACAGGAGAATCCATGCGCCTGATCGCTCTCGTGTTCGCTCTTTCCATCGCCGCCATCGCCGGCACCGATACCACCGAATGCAAGAAGAAGAATCCCGACTGCCCTCGCATGTCCGATTCCACCGCAGTCATGGATTCGACCCATTGCAAGAAGAAAAAGGAATGCTGCAAGAAGAAGTCAGCAGAGGAATGCCCTCGCAAGAAGGAACACTGCCCCAAGAAGTCTTCCTGATCCGGATTTCAGGTCGTGTCGAACGTGGTCCTTTCCGCTCGACACGCCATGTACATTGGCCGCTGTGATCAAACCTGAACTTCTTGCTCCCGCCGGTGGCTGGGATTGCGCCAAGGCCGCCGTCGAAAACGGGGCCGATGCGATCTATTTCGGAACCGAAGTGTTCAACGCCCGCATGCGGGCCGACAACTTCACCTTGGCCGACCTCCCTTCGCTCATGGACTTCCTCCATCTGCGCGGCGTGAAGGGCTACTTGGCGTTCAACACGCTCGTGTTCCCGTCCGAAATGGCGCTGGCCGAACAATCGCTTCGCACCGTGATCCGAGCCGGGGTCGACGCGGCCATCGTGCAGGATGTCGGAATTTGTCGATTGATCCGTTCGATCAGCCCCGACTTCCCCATCCACGCCAGCACGCAGATGTCCATCGCTTCCAGCGAAGGCGTGAAGTTCGCCAAAGAGCTGGGTTGCTCGTTGGCGGTGATCGCCCGCGAAAACACCATCGACGAAATGGCCAAGATCCAGAAGTCGCTGGCCGCCGATCCGATTCCACTTGAAGTGTTCGTGCACGGCGCCCTGTGCGTGGCCTATTCGGGCCAATGCCTGACCTCCGAAGCGCTTGGTGGCCGTTCCGCCAACCGCGGCGAATGCGCGCAGGCCTGCCGGATGCCGTACGAGCTGATCTCCGACGGCCAACCGGTGGAACTCGGTGATCGCAAATACCTGTTGTCTCCACAGGATCTCAGCGGACTCGAGCTGTTGCCGAGGCTCATCGAGGTCGGCATCCATTCGCTCAAGATCGAAGGTCGCCTGAAGCAGCCCTCGTACGTGGCGTCCATCACACGGCTCTACCGCGAAGCCATCGACAAGGCCTGGCAAGCCGCGACGGAAAATGTCCCCGCAGGACAACTTCTGACACCCGATGCCAAGTACAAGGTGGAGATGGCGTTCTCGCGGGGCATCCACACCGGCTGGATGGACGGCATCGACAACCAGAAGCTGGTGCACGGTCGGTATCCCAAAAAACGCGGCGTGTTCCTGGGACGCGTGGAGAAGGTGACCGGATTCGAGGTCGCTCTCAAATCGGCGGGACCGGTCCGCGCCGGCGACGGCGTGGTGTTCGACGCGGGCAAGCCCGAAGCCCGCGAAGTTGGCGGCCGTGTTTGGGAAGTCCAGGACGACGGCGAATTCACCTGGCTAGCGTTCAGCGACACCGCCGTGAACCTGCGCAAGGTGCAGGTGGGGAACCTGGTCTGGAAGACCTCCGATCCGTTGTTGGAAAAGGAGATCAAGAAGACCTGGGACGTGGACGAGCCGTCCTACAGGCGGCCTGTGATGGCCAAGGTGACAGGAACTGCCGGAGCCCCGCTGGTGATGGAGCTCTCCGATGGCGAAGGCCATCTGGTCCGGGTCCAGACGGAGGTCGCGCTGGAAGTGGCCCGCAAACGCCCGTTGGAAGCCGCATACCTGGAAGCGCAGCTGGGACGGATGGGCGGATCGCCGTTCTTCCTGGCGCAGCTGGACACCGACATCGACAGCGACGTGATGGTTCCCGTGAGCGCGCTCAACGATTTGCGCCGCAAGGCGGTGGA
>JBDKGS010000136.1:0-11184 GCA_039798065.1 Fibrobacterota bacterium
TGCACAACCGCAAGCTCGCTGCCATCCTTCTCATCGCCTCCCTCGGAGGTGCCGCCGAAATCCCTCCCGAATACGACGAATACTCGCCGGAATGGTTCTACGGCCTGGCGTTCGTGGACGCGAGCAACAACATCGCCCGACGTGGCATGGAAAAGTTCTTCCAGCGGGACTGGGATGGCGCAGCCGGTCTTTCCGTAGGCAGCGGGGTTCGCATCGCCGACCAGGCTCTCGCACAGGGCGCGGTGGAAATGGCTCGTGCCGCCGACTTCGCCATCGATGGCAAGGAGGACTCCGCAAAGGCAGGATTCCTGCGTTGTGCCGACAAGGCCTCGCAGGCGATCGTCATGGCGGAAGACGTGCCGCAGGTCCTACGTTCGACCGTGCTCAAAGCGCGTTGCTTGGCCGTGGTTCCCGATCGCGCCGCCGCCGCTGCGGTCCTTTCGGGCAGTGCCCGCAAGATGGACGACAAGAACGACGCTGCCGAGTTCTGGTACGGTGCTGGTCGGTTGCAGGAGGACATGGGGCGTTTCGATTCGGCCTTGGCGCTTTACCAGGCCTCGTGGAAGGCCCACGAGCGCGGTGAATTCGCCATGCTTTCCCTCCACAGCCAAGGGCTGATGCTGGCCAAGCTGGGGCGGTACCAGGATGTGTTCCCGTTGGTCGAGCTCGCCGACAGGAAATTCTCTTCCGACACGCGCCTTCGGTCGAAAATGCGGATCTTGGAAGGTCGCGCCTGGATGTCCCTGGGCGACACGGCGCGCGCGCTGTTCCGCTGGAAGACCCTCACCAACGCGTTCACCAAGGGCTCCGGCGATTTGGTGCCAGATTCTGTCGAGGCTGCCGAAATCTACTGGCGCTTGGGCGATCATTCGGCCCAAAAGGCTGCGCAGCTCCGATTCGATGCCCTGGACATGGAGTCGCGCAAGGCTTCGCATGCGCTGCGCCGGGAACTCATGGAAGAATCGTTCGGCTACTTCCGCCAAGCGGTGGCTTGCTACGCCTATCCTTGGACGCCTGTCGCTCTGCGCGATATCGCCGGGGTCATCGAGCAATACGCCAACGACGTGGCTACCCAGCGCATCGATTTCCACAACGACACCGATCGGGTCGCGCAGGAAATTGTCGTACAGCGGAAATTGCCCGGACTGTTCCAATCGGCGGGCAACACCTACCGGCGACAGATCAAGCTTGCCCAGACGAGCGGCGATGGAATCGGGATCGGGTTGCAATCGGGTTCCGGGCTGGCTCGGTCGTGGTGGCATGCCGTGGTGGCGCGTCGCACCGCAGCCGAATTGTTGCACGCATCCCCCAGGCCCTTCGCCGATACCACTGGGCTCAAGTGGTACGAATCGGTGGTCGATAGTGCGGTTCAGGTGGAGTTGGAGACTGGCCGCAGATCCGCCTCGGAAGGGTTGAGCGATCTTTCGCAATGGGGTCAATTGAACTGGCCTGAAGCCGACAGTCTGAAGGTCTTCGTGGGACCGAAGGCCTCCGAAGAGGCCATCGCGAAGGGGGCCGCCAAACGCGTTCCGTCCAACCAGAATTCGGTCGCAGGGGAGGTTCCCCTCACCGCCTTGCAATGGACCTGGCGGGCCTACGAGGCGCGCAGGCAGGCCCGAATGGCCGTCATGGATGTTCGCTTGTTGAAGGCACGTCGCGACGGAAAGTGAAGACGCGGGCGCTCGCCCCCCTTCGCTGATTCCCTCTAAAATCGGAACACCGGAATGATTCCGGAATTGACCATTTCTCCCGTTTCGGTCCGAAGCTCCCAGAGCAAGATGCCTCGGATCGCAGGGACCTGAATTTCCCGCTTACCGGATTCGAGAATGACTCTTCCCGATCCATCTCTCAAGCGCAGGGAAAGAGAAGAAGAATCCGTTGATACGATGTGAATCCTGCCGTTCTCGCGCCGTATGCCAGGGACGGACTTTCTGTACGTCTTCTTTACTCCGATCGAATTGGGATTCCAGTCGTAGGATTGCTGTGTCACGAGCGAATCCGGGCACCGCCCTTCGATCTCCTTGATCTCGCATTGAGCATGGATGATGGTATCGAGAAGGCCAGCCTCCGTGTAAATCATGGAATCGTAAGAAAGCCCGGCCATCGGTCCGTTGAGGATCCGGACTGCTACGCTCCGTCCCTGCTCCCATCTTGCATGGACACTAAACCCACCCGTACCAGCCATCCAATGCAAGGATTGCCACATTTCGACAAGAGCTCCGTCTTCACCGCGAAGCACAACAACGGAATCCGGGACTGAATCCGTAACGTTGGTTTGTCGACAGGAGTTCAATTTTTCACCGCTCCATTCGCACTCCATCACCCGAGTGAATTTCCATTCCTGCGTGTGATGGAGATCGCTGCGTGAGAAGATCGCGGAGTCTTTGACAAGGTTTCCGTTTTTCCAGAAGGTTATGTGTTCCATGTTGACACCGAGTCCTGGATTGGACCGGATCCATTTCCTTGGCGACTCCTGTTCCCAAACGATCGTGTCATAGGAAAACAGATTGCCACCAACGCTTTGGCCCAATGCGATCGGTCTCCCTGTGGAATCCTTTCGCAGCCAAGACGTATCCGTCCGACGCTGAACCTCGCCATCCTTGGAAAGGATCGTGGAACTCACCTCGAGTTCGAGATTTCCGACCTTGTGAACCAATGACCGAGCTTCCAGGCTGGTTCCATCCCCCCAAAGGCTCGAGGATCTACCGCTGTCGGGAAAACCATCGCCTTGAGGAACCCGAAAACGCGAACTTCTATGGCTCCCACCTTCCGCGCCTTTCACGTAGGACGTTAAGGTTTCCACCAATCCACCGAATGGGGTCCAGGAAAATTCGCCGGTTTCCAGCGCGATCGCCTCTCCGGTGGCCCGACGCGTCGTTGCGACGTACTTGAGGGATGTGTCCTTGCCAAAGACCAGCTCCCTGGGGTCGGGTTCTTTCCACAGCTCAGACCAAGGCTCCAGGAGAAACCCCTCCGGATGAATGGATGCGGCAGAAATGGCGGTCAGGAAATTGGCGAGGAGCATAGACGTGAATTTTAACTCGTAACATCAAATCCAGTTTGGGCATTCATCGTAGTACAGCCGGGCCATGAAATGGCATGGACCACCCCGTCCCGCTCCACAGTGCCGATGTTGTACCTTTGCATCCTGCATTCGGCGGTTTTGCCGCCGTTTCCATCGACTCTCGTATACCACCCTGAGTGAGGAATCCATGGCCAAGCTGTTCGTCGAAGATCTCAATGTCGCCGGTAAGCGCGTTTTCGTTCGCGTCGATTTCAACGTGCCCCTCAAGGACGGCGTCGTCGAAGACGACAAGCGTTTGTCCGCAGCCCTGCCCACCATCCAGTACCTGATTGGCAAGGGCGCCAAGGTCATCCTCGCCTCGCACCTGGGCCGTCCCGACGGCAAGGTCGTCGAATCCCTCCGCTTGGCTCCCGTGGCCGCCGCCCTGGGCAAGCTCCTGGGCAAGCCCGTCGCCAGCACCTCCGATTGCGTCGGTGCCGAAGTCGAAGCCGCCGTTTCCGCATTGAAGGATGGCGACGTCCTCCTTCTCGAAAACCTTCGCTTCCACATCGAAGAAGAAGGCAAAGTCAAGCTCGAAGACGGCACCAAGGTTGCCGCTTCCAAGGAAGACATCGCCGCTTTCCGCGCCGGCCTGACAAAACTTGCCGACCTCTACGTAAACGACGCATTTGGTACCGCCCACCGCGACCACTCCTCCATCACCGGTCTAGACCTGCCCCGCGCTTCGGGCTACCTCATGAAGAAGGAACTCGACTTCTTGGGCGACGCCGTGGCCAACCCCCAGCGTCCGTTCGTCGCCATCATCGGCGGCTCCAAGATTTCGGGCAAGATCGACGTCATCAAGGCCATGTTGCCCAAGGTCGACAAGCTGATCATCGGCGGCGGCATGGGCTTCACCTTCGCCAAGGCCCAGGGCAAGGAAATCGGCAAGTCGTTGTGCGAACTCGACAAGGTGCCGTTGGCCGCCGAGCTCATCGCCCAGGCCGGTGACAAGCTCGTTTTGCCTTCCGACGTGCTGGTGACCACCAAGCTCGACTTCGGCGCTCGCACCTTGGGCGAGACAAAATTTGTCTCGGTCAACAGCATTCCCTCCGATTGGGAAGGCGTCGACATCGGCCCTGACACCATCAAGACCTTCGCCGACATCATCAAGTCTGCCAAGACCGTCTTGTGGAACGGACCCGCCGGCGTGTTCGAAATCGCCGAATCCGCAAAGGGCACCTTCGCCATCGCCGAGGCCCTGGCCGAAGCGACCGCTGGCGGCGCTTGCACCATCGTGGGCGGCGGCGACTCCGCTTCCGCGATCAAGAAGGCCGGACTCTCCAAGAAAGTCACGCACGTGTCCACCGGCGGCGGCGCGAGCTTGGAATTCCTGGAAGGCAAAGCCCTTCCCGGCGTCGTAGCCCTCACCGAGAAATAATTCGGCTGCGGAGGCGAATCCTCGGGATCTTCACCATTCGCCGTCCCTACACGGACGGCTTCAGGTTCAGATTCCTTCGGCTTCATCCTCCTCGCTCGAATTATTGACCAGTTTCTGGTTTTGGTCCCACCGGCTCTGCGAGCGGTGGGGCTTTTTTGTGTTTGGCGAAAATTCCCGGATTTCGTGGAAAACCGACACTTGCGGCGGATTGGGCGCTATATTCAGGGAGTCGCCCCGCGCGGTGACGGAGGCCTTTCGGAATTTAGACCGGAGGGCTTTTTCATTTCTTGGCCGGTTCGCGAGCTGGTGTACCTTTCGCCCCACTATGCTCCTGCTTGGAATCGAGACATCCTGCGACGAGACCGCCGCCGCCGTGGTCCGCGACTGGACCGTGCTTTCGAACGTGTTGAAGACACAAACCGTCCACGAGGAATTCGGCGGAGTGGTGCCCGAAATCGCCTCCCGCGAACATCTGCGCCTCTTGCCAGGAATTGTCCGCGAAGCCTTGCAGGCCGCGAACGTGTCGGTCGACGACCTTGACGGCATCGTCTATACGCGAGGCCCCGGCCTTGCCGGGCCGCTTCTGGTGGGAGCGTCGTTCGCCCGCGCCTTGGCCATGGACGCGAACAAGCCGCTTTGGGGCGCGAACCACCTGGAAGGCCACCTCGCCGCGGTGAGGTTGTCCTACCCCGATCTGAAACCTCCTTTCCTTTGCTTGACAGTTTCTGGCGGCCACACGGAACTGACGGAAGTCCGGGAAGATGGATCCTTCGCGTCCATCGGGAACACCCGCGACGATGCCGCGGGCGAGGCCTTCGACAAATGCGGCAAGATCATGGGGCTTGGCTATCCGGCGGGTCCGCTGATCTCCAAACTCGCGACCGACGGCAATCGGAAAGCCTTCGCGTTGCCTATCGGGCTGCGCGGCGACGGTCTCGATTTTTCGTTTTCGGGTCTCAAGACCGCAGTGTCGCGTCTGGTCAAGGAACTGGGCCCAGAGCAGGCCAAGGCGCGGGTGAACGATTTGTGCGCAAGCCTGGAATCGGCCATCGTCGAAGCCTTGGTGGGGAAGGCCATGCTGGCTTTGCGCGAACGGAATCTGTCGGGTGTGGCGGTGTGCGGAGGGGTGTCGGCCAATCGGTACCTGCGCGAACGCATGACCGCGCAAGCCTCTAAACAAGGGGCTTGGGCGCGATTCCCTTCCGTCGATCTTTGCACCGACAATGGTGCCATGATCGCCGGGGCGGCCATGTGGCGACTGGAACGACAGGATCTGGAACCGCTGCGTGGCAAGGTCGATCCGGGGCTTGCGTTGGGCTGAAACCCGTCATGACAGACCGTGTCCGACGGTGGTCTTCCGGTATGGGCGGTTTGCCTACACAGTGGTTGGTCACGGAAAAATCCTCTTGAAAAGTGGATGTCCAGCTCCAAAACCCCTTGCCCAGCGGCTGGGCAGGCATCTACGTTTCCCCACATCCAGTTTCTCCGCCGTTCGGCGGGCGAGACAGAATCCGTCAAGACGAACATTCATCGGAGATAGACGAATGCCCAAAATCAAGAAGATCTTTGCCCGCCAGATCCTCGACTCCCGTGGCAACCCCACTGTCGAAGCCGACGTCACCCTCGACGACGGCACCATCGGTCGCGCCGCCGTTCCTTCGGGCGCTTCCACCGGCGAATACGAAGCTGTCGAACTGCGCGACGGCGACAAGAAGATCTACGGCGGCAAGGGCGTCTTGAAGACCATCGAGGCTGTCAACGGCCCGATCGCCAAGGCTCTCAAGGGCATGGACGCCGAAGACCAGAAGGCCATCGACAAGTGCATGATCGCTCTCGACGGCACCGAGAACAAGGCCAAGCTGGGCGCCAACGGCATCCTGGCCGTGTCCATGGCCGTGGCTCGCGCCGCTGCCCAGTCCAAGGGCATGCCCCTCTGGAAGTACATCGGCAAGCTGCACAAGAACAAGAACTTCACCTTGCCTGTCCCGATGGCCAACATCATCAATGGCGGCAAGCACGCCGACAACATGATCGACTTCCAGGAGTTCATGATCGCTCCTGTCGGCGCCAAGACCTACTCCGAAGGCCTGCGCTGGATCACCGACATCTTCCACGCCCTCAAGGCCATCCTGAAGAAGGGCAAGCACATCACCGCCGTCGGCGACGAAGGTGGCTTCGCTCCCAACCTGACCAACGACCAGTCGTTGGAAGTGATCATGGAAGCCATCGCTGCCGCGGGCTACAAGGCCGGTACGCAGATCAAGATCGCTCTGGACTGCGCGTCCTCCGAGCTGTTCGACGAAGGCGATCGCAAGGGCTACAAGTTCTGGAAGTCCGAGCCCAACAAGATCTACACGACCAAGGAAATCGTGGCGAAGTACACCGAGTGGGTCAAGAAGTATCCCATCTACTCGATCGAAGACGGCCTCGACCAGAACGATTGGGAAGGTTACGTCTCCTTCACCAAGGCTCTGGGCAAGAAGATCCAGATCGTGGGCGACGACTTCTTCGTGACGAATCCTGTCCGCCTGGCCAAGGGCATCAAGATGAACGCCGCGAACGCCATCCTGATCAAGGTCAACCAGATCGGCACCGTCACCGAAACCCTCGACGCCATCAAGATGGCTCAGAAGGCCGGCTACGGCGTGATCTCCTCCCACCGCTCCGGCGAAACCGAAGACGCGTTCATCGCGGACTTGGCCGTCGGCACCGGCGCTGGCCAGATCAAGACCGGTTCGCTCTCGCGCACCGACCGTATCGCCAAGTACAATCAGCTCATCCGCATCGAAGAAGAACTCGGTGCGAAGGCTGTGTTTCACAAACTGTAAGACCTATCTGGTGGCGCATACTCGCCATCTTCACCACTCGCCGTCCCGGCGCGGACGGCTTCGGGTTCAGATGGCTTCGTCTGCATCCACCATCTAGGCCTTCGCACGTATTTGTGAATCGGTGAATGATTCTTCTGCCCCACCAGCCTAGCGGCGGTGGGGCTTTTCGTTTCTTGGGCGGTAGGTGGAGAGCGGTGAAGTCGGGGGCAGAAATTGGCCATTGCGATGGGTTGACGGGAATTGGCAATGGGTATCAGTTTGCGACAGAAATTGGTCGTCACGGAAGGGTGACGGAAATTGACTGTCAGGTATGGGTGACAGGAATTGGCGTCGGTGGTCGGCGGGGGGGAGCCTATGACGCTTTGGTCAATTTCTGGTTTGGATCTAGCTTTCCGGGTGTCCCTGACGCATTCTTCCCTTTCGATGGAGATCCCCGCGATGCGAAATCACAGTCCAATTCGGTTATTGGCATCCCTTTGCGTTGTTGCTCTTCTGGCTGCATGTGATGGGTTCCGGTCGCCCAGCTCGGAACAGGATTGTTCAGCACCGGTTTTTCGAGGGATGGCTACGAATTCCAGCTCGACAGCATGCGTGGCACCGGGAACGGGTTTGAACGACAGTTTCAGCTATGTCTACACCACGACCGATTCGGCATTGGTTCCTGATTCCGCCTGGCTTGATGATCATGTTCAGCCGGCATCTGCAACGCTTTTCATCAGATTTGATACGGGCTGGCACCAGTCAATTCTTGTTGCTACGGTCTACGTGTCCCATGTTTTCACGAACAAAGTCGATGCAGATAGCGGTGTACTGAAGCTCTACGCGAATTCGATCCAATTCGCTCAGTTGAAATATTGGGGGGTTAGTTGGAATGGCGGTGGCGCCTGGAGCTTGATCCAAATCGACAGCATCGCTCAAGGATTGCTCCATAAGCTCCATGGGGCCACCGTGCCCAGGACGTCGCGCTCCGTCGACAGCATCTATGCCGCGGCACTTGTCGCAGGTGACACTTTGTTCAAGGGATTTCCCGCGAATGCGCCTGTTGGCATTGGACTCGAGGATGTTCGAGCCGCGGCCATTCGGCAGGTTGTGGCCAAAAAACGGCCTTTGTCGGAAATTGTCGCCACCTGGGGCCTTGATCTTGGCTACAACGAGGCCAAAAATCGTATTCTCGCTCTTCGGCCGCATATATCCACAGAGGATTCCGTCGCCCTGTTCCCGGGAAATGAATAAATGTGCGGTCTAAGCGGGGCCATCGGCATCGGGCTCGGTCCTGGATCTCAGATTTTCGACATTTCCTGGCAGAGTTTCTCGAACTGGATTTGCAGTTCCTTCAGCAATTCGCGCGGGATGACGAGGTTTCCGTCTCTGGCGCACGATTCGATGCGCGAAGCCAACGCCTGGAGGGCTGTACCGCAAACGTTTCCCGAGGCGCCACGGATCATATGGGCCGTCTTCTCGACACCTCCGGCGTCGTCCTCGTTCAGCATTTCCTTCAATGCCTGAATTTGTTCGAACATGTCCTCCTGGAAGATGCCGGCAAGCTCGCGAGCCAGCATCTCGTCGCCCAGCAGACGCTCGACGAATCCATCCCGGTTGAAGACTGGCAATTCGACCGAAGGCGAGGATTGGGGCTGGACAACAGGCGAGATCGTACCATCTCGCTTTTCCGGCGAGAGCCATTTGTTCAGCATGTCGGCCAATGCCTGTGGATCGATGGGCTTGGAGAGATAATCGTCCATTCCCGCGGCGAGGCACCGCTCCTGGTCGCCTTTCATGGAATTGGCAGTCAGAGCGATCACGGGTATGGAGCGATCGAGTCCTGTGGAGTCGGGTGAACGCAGGAGTCGAGTCGCGGTCAATCCGTCCATTTCTGGCATCTGCACGTCCATGAGGACCAGATCGTATGCGGTGGTCTTCAACGCCTGAAGCGCTTGGTTTCCATCGGAGACGACATCGGCTCGAACGCCAAGCTTCTTCAAGATCCCCATCGCCACCAGTTGGTTGGTATGGTTGTCCTCGGCCAACAGGATCCGCGCACGGCCCAATCCAAGTTCCCGCGTGGAGTGGCGTGTGAGGAGTCCGCGTTGGTTGGAACCGACGGACCGTCCGAGCACGGTGGAGACCAGGGCGACAAGCTCCGATTCGCGCACGGGTTTTGGGAGATATCCAGCGAAGCCAAGTTCTGTCATCCGTTTTCCGTCTCCCTGGCGACCGACCGAGGTCAGAAGCACGAGCGGAATGTTTTGCAGCGTTTCGTTGGATTTGATGGAGCTCGCAAGGGCGAGCCCATCCATCCCTGGCATTCGCATGTCGATGAGGGCTGCTTGGAATGGATCGTTCGCGTCGCGAGCCCGCTCCAGGGCCGACAATGCGGATGGCCCATCTTCGGCAACTTCCACGTTCACTCCTCGGGAAAGGAAAATGGCCGAAAGGACTTCTCGGTTGGTCGCATTGTCGTCGACGACCAGAAGGTGGATTCCGTTGAGATCGATTTTGGGCAACGGCTCCCGATTGGGCGACTTTTCGAATCGGGCGGTGAACCAGAATTCGGACCCCTGGCCGCCGGAAGAAAGCGGGCTGGACATCGATGGATGGATCGGGCTGACCACACCGATTTCGCCGTGCATCATCGAAACCAACTGTTTCGAGATGGCCAACCCGAGGCCGGTGCCGCCGTATTCGCGGGTGACGGAAGTGTCGACCTGCGAGAATTTCTGGAACAACTTGGCTTGCTTGTCGGGAGGGATTCCGATGCCCGTGTCGGCGATCGAAAATCGGAGGGTCGAGGTGGTTTCGGTTTCCGAAACAAGGGTTGCACTCAGGCAAACTTCGCCATGGTGGGTGAACTTGATGGCGTTCCCCAGAAGGTTGTTCAAAATTTGTCTGAGCCTGCCTGGGTCGCCGCGCAGCCATGTCCGAAGGTTCGATGGAAGCGCGCAGACGAATTCCATGTCTTTGTCGTGGACGCGGAAGGCCAAGGTGGCCGAGATGTCCTCCAGCAGCGAGCAAAGATCGAATTCGATGCTGTCCATCTCGAGTTTTCCAGCTTCGATTTTCGAAAAATCGAGGATGTCGTTCAGGACGGTCAGCAACGACTCGCCGCTCGACCGAACGATTTCGGCGTACCTTCGCTGCTCTTCGTCGAGATCGGTGTCCAGCAGGAGGCCGACCATTCCGATCACTCCGTTCATGGGTGTGCGGATCTCGTGGCTCATGTTGGCCAGAAATTCGCTTTTGGCGATGTTGGCCGTTTCCGCGCGGGCGGTGGTCCGCTCCAGAGCGGCGTTGGTCTCCCGCAAGCTTTCTTCGGTCAATTTCTGTTCGGTGATGTCCCAGTTGGTGCCGGTCATGCGAACGGCATTTCCGTTGTCGCCGAATTCGACCCTGGCCATGGCCCTGAGGAAGCGCGTCGTGCCGTCGGGCCACACTACCCGGAACGTGGTATCGAAGTCCTTTTGGTCCGCCAGGGCTCGGCGGCATTCTTGGTCCGCGCGAGTCCGATCGTCCGGATGCAGGCTTGCCAGCCAATCGCCGTATTCCAGATCGCCCTGTTTGTAGGGATGCCCGTACAGACGAAACATCTGTTGGTCCCAGTCCAGGCTCGAGCGGACGATGTCGTAGACCCAGATTCCCACTCCACCAGCCTGGACCGCCATGGCCAGCTTGTCGGCTATGGCTTTCTTTTCGGCTTCCGCGCGAAGACGGTCGGTGATGTCTTCCTTGACGGCCACATATCCCGTGATCGTTCCGTCGGGGCCTTGGATGGGAGCGATGGAGGCCTTTTCCCAGTAAGGTTCGCGATTCTTCTTGCGGTTGTGGAAGACTCCGTGCCAGGCTTTTCCCGAGGTGATCGTGGCCCACAAGTTCTTGTAGACTTCCGGTGGAGTCGTGCCCGCTTGCAGGATGCG